>DAOVNL010000069.1 GCA_030630245.1 Candidatus Omnitrophota bacterium
AGAAACAGCTTCCTATGAATCCGGCTCCACCGGTCAAAATAATCATATTAACTCCTAATATTCATGTTAATATTATTTCTCTTCTCAATATCATATTGATATTATAGCAGAAATTTTCTTAAAATAAAGAATTTTTCGTGATGAGTGAGTCTCGGGATAAGTCTTAGGGATATAGTTTCTTTACACAAAGCAAATGGGGGAAGAAGCTGTTTTCGCGGATTTAATTGATTGATTTGACAGTTAAACCGGTAAGCAGGAAAGACAGAGTTTACCCCGAAAGCATTCTTTTTCTTTTATAAAAATGCGGCGAATCCCCCCATTCATTATAAATAATTGTTTCTCCCAGTGATCGAATACTGTTATTTAAGCGTTCACGATAAATCCCGGCGCTTTCATCAAGGCACGGCTTATCTTCATAAAGCTGATAAACACTCCGGTATCTTACGGGAGTAATATTCGGCATTATAATATTGGCCCCTGCTTTTATTCCCAACTGCCTGCCTCCAGCAGATAATGTCTGTAATGCCGTTGTTGAGGCGATATTAACATCTTCAAGATAAATACGCGTCAAAGCAATCATTTTTAATCCCAGAAGAAAATTCCGCGATTCATCAAAATCCGCCGCATAAACAGCAAGAGGCGTATCTTTATGCATAATATAGGGGCCCATACCAATCATGTCTATGTCGTTTTGTTTCAAAAAAAAGATATCATTCATCAAATCCTCATAAGTTTGTCCCGGCAGCCCGATCATAATCCCTGTCCCAACCTGATAGCCGATATCACGCAAAAAGCCCAAACAATCAAGACGGCGGTCAAATTCATGATCAAGCGGATGCAGTGTTTTATATAATCGCGGATTTGAAGTTTCAATACGCAGCAAATAGCGGTGCGCGCCTGAATTAAACCATCTCTGAAAAGTCTCATAAGTCTGCTCTCCGACAGATAAAGTAATTCCCAAACTACCGTTACTAAATAATTTAATTTTCTTTATAACTTCATCAACAAACCTCACAAATTCTTCATCCTGCCTTTCTCCGGATTGCAACACTATTGATCCATATCCCATCCGGCAGGCTAAATCCGCTATTCGAAGAATTTCCTCCTCCGGCATCAAAAATCTATCAGTAAGAGAATTATCCTTTCTTATACCGCAATAGAAACAATTCTTTTCGCAAATATTACTGAATTCAATAATCCCTCTAAGGTAAACTTTATTGCCGACATTAGACAGTTTTACCGCGTAGGCCTGACGATAAAGCTTTTCCAACGCCTTATCATCTTCGGTGTTCAGCAATTTTAAAATTTCGCTTTTCGTCATATAATAATAACACTTAACTCGCTTATTTCAGAGCCTGCACAGCAAACAAGAAACCCGTTAAATGTAAATATCCCTTTCTCCGTTTTCGATTCTTGCGTAATATTCTTTAAATCTGGGAAAAACCTCAGGCAAAGTTTCTTTAATCTCCTTAATTTCTTTTTCAAGCACAGGCACAGCGGCTATACGAGTTTCCTTACTCGCAAAATCATCCAACCATTCCTTAAACGTCAAAACAGCATTAAACTTACAAAACTTTCCTTCCTCTCCGCTGCGCAATAAATCCATAATCCGCTTACCTGTTCTTCCGCAGCGATACCCTGCCGTACAAAAAGAAGTAATGCATCCCATCCGGGCAAATTCACGTATTACCTCATCAAGACTGCGGGTATCACCAAGAATAAACTGCTGTTTTTGCTTATCTTGCCTGCCGCTATTTTCACTATATCCTCCAATCCCAATCTTTGTAGAAGCATCGGTCTGTGTCACCCCCATGGAAATAGCTTCCCTCCTAATCTGAGCACTTTCACGAGCTGTAATAATCATACCGGTAAACGGAATAGCCAAACGCACTGCCAGAATAATTTTCATAAAATCTTTGTCTGATACCCGGTAACGGGAAAAACCATTCAGCGAAGTATTTAAAGCAGGTTCGAGCCGCGGAAAAGAAATAGTGTGCGGCCCGATACCAAACCTTTTCTCCAATTCCAAAGCATGATAAAGAAGCCCCATTACCTCAAATTTCCAGTCATAAAAGCCAAAAAGAGCTCCAATGCCGACATCATCAATCCCTGCCTCAAAAGCCCGGTGCATACAATACAGCCGCCATCTGTAATTACCTTTTATTGTTTGCTCCGGATGAATACAAGCATATGTCTTATGATGATATGTTTCCTGAAAAACCTGGTAAGTTCCCAAGCCGACTTCACGAAGTTTTCGCAAGTCATTAATTGAAAACGCGGGCGCGTTAACATTAACCCTGCGTATACTGCCAAACCCGTGTTTTGTTTTCACTTTTACATCATATATCGTTTTAATGCTTGAGATAATATAGTCTATGTCGTTTCGGGGATGTTCTCCGTAAACAACAACAAGGCGCTTATGTCCAATCTTACCGGCAAGTACTTCGATCTCTTTAATAATCTCCTGCTTTGAAAGCACTTTTCTTTTAACATCAGCATTTTCACTTTTAAACCCGCAATACGCGCAGTTATTAACGCAATAATTCCCCATGTAAAGCGGCGCGAATGTAACAATCCGGTTATCATAGACTTTCTTCTTAACCTTTAAAGCTGTTTCTTTCATCAATTCCAGCAATTGAGGATCAGTAACATGTATCAGGACAGCGGCTTCATCAGGAGTCAAATTTTCCACAGATAAAGACTTATCAAGAATATCCTTAACCTTTTTAGAATCGGGATTTTGGTTAGACTCTAACTTCTGTTCGATCTCTTCCTCCCGAATAAAATCTTTACCGTCCCGCGTATATTTGGTGATTTCGTCTTCTTTAATTCTCCCGGCAATCCATGAATCAATTTGTTCGGTCGATATGGCCATGCTCCATTCTCCTTTTATTATACGCTTGCTGTGCCGCGGGAAACGGCCCCAGCACACGTTTCATAACCCCTTGGGTAAAAGAAATACACATCCCGTAATTTGTTATAGGGACTCCCGCCTGGTGAGCCTGCTGAATACGAAAAAGCGTTTCCCTTCGGCTCAGCATGCAGGAACCGCAGTGAACAACCAATTTGTATTCTTTTAAATTTTCAGGATAATCATGCCCGGCACAAACATCAATACTTAGCTCAACTCCGGTATATTGTCTTAACCAGCGTGGGATTTTCACACGGCCGATATCATCCTGAATAGGGTGATGGCTGCAGGCTTCGGCAATAAGAATTTTATCGCCGGCACCTAATGTATCAATCGCCCTCGCGCCTCTGGCCATTTCTATCAAATCCCCTTTATACCTGGCAAAAAGAATGGAAAATGTTGTGCATTTTAGATTATCCGGGGTGTCGGCCGTCATTTTTAAAACAACCTGCGAATCGCAAACAACAATATCCGGCGCAGTTTTTAAATTATTCAAAACATGCCTGTATTCTCCTTCTTTAACCACCAAAGCAGACGCGTCATTATCCAGCGCATCCCGTATCGTTTGCACCTGCGGTAGGATTATCCTTCCCTTCGGAGCTTCCAAATCTATCGGCACAATCAATACCGCCATTCCTCCGGGACGCAGTAAATCGCCTATTAAAACCGGAGGATTAATAAATTCCTCGGGGCATATATTAATAAGGTATTTTTTAAGCGTATTTATATAGCCGTCTTTTTTTTCTTTATCAATACTGGAACAAAAAACAATCCTGTCTGTTTGCCTTTTTATTTTTTCGATAAAGTCATATGAGGGCTGTTTTGTATCGATTTTATTAACAATAATAATCAGAGGGATTTGCCTGTCTTTTGCCTCTCTGCAAATATTATCTTCAAATTCTGTCCAAACATCAGGCTCAAGAATAAGAAGAATAACATCTGATCTGTTAAAAACCTTTTTTGTCTTCTCCGCTCTTAACGGCGCGAGAACAGAAGAATCATTAACCCCCGCGGTATCAAGAAATACAACCGGCCCCAAAGACAAAAGCTCCATTGTTTTTTCAACTACATCAGTTGTGGTTCCCGGTACAGAAGAAGTTATGGCAACATCCTGGTTAGAAACCATATTAAGAAAACTCGACTTACCGACATTTGTCCTGCCGAATATTCCTATATGCAGCCGTAATGATTTAGGTGTTTTTCTCATTTTTATATCCTAATGAAATAAGAAATCCGCAGGAAATTTTTTTTATTTCAACGATAAGTTATGCAATGTTATTTTAATTCTTCAATTGCCTTATTAACAAGCGTAACATAAGTCATAGCGCTTGAGCCTCCCACAAGCACAGCGACCATACACGCCTCAAGCATTTCCTCCTTGCTCCAGCCGGCTTTTAGGCAGTTCTGAACAGCCTTAGGAATACAAATAGGGCATTTCTGGGCAACGCTTGATACAAGCAAAAGCAGCCATTTGGTCTTTTTCTGAATTTTGCCGGAATGGATAATTGATTCTTTTTCTTTAATAAATTCTCCGTATTGTTCAGGGATAGTTTTTCTGATATCCCTCATCAATTCATTAAACTCTTCTAATGTATTTTTAACATCGTATTGCATAAGCCCCCCTTCCTTTGATATAAAAAATCACTATTTATCTTTTTTCCCTATCCATTTACCCCGTTTCAAATATGAAGTATGCAAAAGCTTATGGCTCTTAGGGCCGCACGGGCCATCAGGAAGAAATTCTTCATATATTTTTTTAATAATCGGATTGTCATGGGATTTACGAACTTCCAATGTTTCGTCCTCTGCGTAAATTGCCCGCGCCCGCGCCTCCCTAATCTCAGGGCTTGTCGGAATAGGCTGGCCTCCTCCTCCAAGGCATCCGCCGGGACATGCCATAATTTCAACAAAGTGATAATCATCTAATTCACCGCGGCAAAGCATTTCCATAATCCGCTTTGCGTTAGCAGTTCCATGGCCAATCATAACTTTCAGGGTTACGCCTTCAAGAAACTTCCAATCATCAACAGCTTTTTTGATAGGGATTTCCGCGGTTCTAATAGCTTCCATACCTCTTACAGGAACAATACGTAATTTCTCAAAAGGCACCTCTTCTCCGGTCACAATTTCATAAGCTGTTCGAAGAGCCGCTTCCATTACCCCGCCCGTAGTGCCAAAAATAAGCCCTGCCCCCGAACCAATACCAAGAGGGTCATCAAAATCTGATTTGGGAAGATTAGGAAGGTCAATACCGCATTCCTTAATCATATCGGCCATCTCACGCGTAGTCAAAGCATAATCAACATCCTGAAACCCTGAATCATTCATCTCCGGACGTTCACACTCAAACTTTTTCGCGGTACACGGCATAAGTGAAACACTTACTATATTTTTAGGGTCAATATTGTTTCTTTGGGCATACCATGTTTTTACAAGCGCTCCGAACATCTGCTGCGGACTTTTTGCCGTAGATAGATAATCCAGCTTCTCCGGATAAAAATATTCGAGAAATTTCACCCATCCCGGAGAACAGGATGTAAACTGCGGCAGTTTCACGTTTTTATCCTTTTCCACAAGAAATTTCTTCA
>DAOVNL010000151.1 GCA_030630245.1 Candidatus Omnitrophota bacterium
ATGATATTTATAATCAGGAACCTGACGCGGGGTTAGGCAACGGCGGATTAGGCCGCTTAGCTGCCTGCTTTCTTGACTCTATGGCTACGCTTGGAATCCCAGCATATGGTTACGGGATCCGTTATGATTATGGGATTTTTCATCAAAAAATTGTTGATGGATACCAGGTTGAGCTTCCGGATGAATGGCTGAAACTGGGTAACCCTTGGGAATTTGCCAGGCCCGAGTATACGGTAAGGGTGCGTTTTTACGGGAAAACCCGCTCTTATCATGACCGGCACGGAAAACTTAGAGTTGTCTGGGCAGGCACAAAAGATGTCCTTGCCGTTCCGTATGACATACCTGTTCCGGGGTATAAAAATGATGCGATCAATACACTTCGGCTCTGGTCGGCGCGCAGCGGTGAAGAATTTGATTTTGAGTATTTCAATGACGGCGATTATGAACGCGCGGTGTACGATCAGGTTTTTTCGGAGAATATTTCAAAAGTGCTTTATCCTAACGATATTATCATACAGGGTAAGGAACTGCGGCTTAAACAGGAATATTTTTTCACTGCCGCGGCCATCGCGGATATTATCCGGCGTTTTAAAATTGATAACTCTAACCTTAATACTTTTCCGGAAAAAGCCGCCATACAGCTTAACGATACGCATCCGTCCCTGGCCATTGTGGAGTTGCTGCGAATTTTAATTGATGAGGAAGAGCTCGACTGGAATACGGCATGGGATATTACAACACGCACTTTTGCTTACACCAATCATACCGTGATGCCTGAGGCGCTTGAAATGTGGTCTGTTCCTCTTTTTGAAAAGCTCCTGCCGCGTCACCTGCAGCTTATTTATGAGATCAATCATTGTTTTTTAAGAGAAGTTGCTAACCGTTATCCATGGGACAGGTTTCGTTTAACGCGCATGTCGATAATCAAAGAAGGGGCTCCGAAATATATCCGTATGGCAAATCTGTGCGTTGTGGGCAGCCATTCGGTAAACGGGGTTTCCCTACTGCATTCTGAGCTTATAAAAACACAGCTATTCAAGGATTTTTATGATATTTGGCCGGAAAAATTCAATAATAAGACCAACGGTATAACCCAAAGGCGCTGGCTTAAAAAATCCAATAATAGGCTTGCTGATCTGATAACAAACAGGATCGGGGAAGGCTGGATAACAAATCTTTATGAGCTTGAAAAACTTCTGCCTCTAAAAGAAGATGAGTCTTTCCGCGATGAATGGAAAAGAGTAAAGGCGGAGAATAAAAAAGCTCTGGCTGATTATATCCTGAAAACTTCCAATATTATTGTAAATCCGGATTCAATATTCGATGCGCATATAAAAAGAATACACGAGTACAAGCGCCAGCTTCTCTTCGGATTATATATTATTTCCCAATACTTGAAAATCAAGGATGACCCGAACACGTTTGTTGTTCCGCGGACATTTATTTTCAGCGGCAAAGCAGCTCCCGGTTACTTCAAGGCAAAGCTGATCATTAAATTTATTAACAGGATAGCGGAAATAATAAATAATGATAAAGGAGTAAAAGATATCCTAAGGGTTGTGTTTTTGGAAAATTACGGCGTGTCCCTCGCGGAGAAGATTTTCCCCGGCAGCGACCTATCTGAGCAGATATCCACAGCCGGAACCGAGGCGTCGGGTACAGGATGCATGAAGTTTATGCTAAACGGCGCTTTAACCATAGGAACTTCCGATGGGGCAAATTTAGAGATGCAGGAGGCGATTGGAGATGAAAACATCTTTATATTCGGGATGAAAGAGCACGAGATTCAATCTCTTAGACAAAACGGTTATAACCCGCAGGACTATATCAACCGCTCGGCGATGCTTAAAGAGATTTGTGACCTGATACAAAGCCATTTTTTCACACATCTGGATCCGGAACTTTTTGATCCGATAGTTAATGATTTGATGGATAGTGATCCGTTTATGATCTGCGCTGACTTTGATTCTTATTGCCAAACGCAGAACATGGTCTCCAATGAATATAATAATGAACAGGAAAAATGGATCAGGAAATCAATAATTAACGTGGCTAAATCGGGAAAATTCTCAAGCGATAGAACAATATCTGAGTATGCGCGTGATATATGGAATGTTCCTTACCGCCCTTTTAAATAAAAGTATTTTTAGGGTTTAACCGATGGAAAAATAATATGACAAGTTCACAGAATCTGTTTTCGCGCATTTACCGGAAAAACCAGCCCAAACAAACGCAAGTGCTTGGCATAATGGCAAGCCCCCGCAAAGGCGGCAATACTGATGTTTTACTTGACGCGGCTCTTAAAGCCGCGCGGGAGAGCGGGGCGATAATAGAGAAAATTATTATAAATGACCTGAGTTTTGTTCCCTGCCAGGCTTGTGAGGAGGTACGTGAGGATGGAAGGTGTAAGATACAGGATGATTTTCAAAAAATTTATGAGGCTGTTTTAAGCGCGGATTCGATATTTGTGGCAAGCCCTATTTATTTCGGAAGCATAAGCGCGCAGCTTAAGATGTTGATAGACAGGTTCCAATGTTATTGGAGAGCGAAGCATGTAACAAAAACAATTAATGATGCCGCAATGAAACAAGGGGGATTTATTTGCGTGCAGGCATCTTCAGGAAGTGATTTTTTTGATAATGCCCGGGCTGTGATGAAAAACTTTTTTACCACCACGGGTGTTGAGTATTGCCGGGAGGTTTTTTGCTCTGGATTAGAGAAAAAAGGAAGTGTTAAGGAAAAACCTGATTGCATGGAAAAAGCGGCAGCCATGGGTGAAAAACTATCTTCCCATAGTTTTTGAATTACCTGATAAATACCTGAAAACCATTAGTAAATAATATGCAGAAAACACAAAATGATCTAACGCCGATGATGAATCAGTATCTGCAGATTAAGAGAGACCACACAGATGCGATACTGTTTTTCCGCCTGGGAGATTTTTACGAAATGTTTTTTGATGACGCTAAAATCGCCTCTTCCATATTAGGCCTTGCCCTTACTTCCCGAGGTTCAGGGAAGAACAGCCGGGTGCCTATGTGCGGGATCCCTTACCATGCATCAGATAACTATATTGCCCGCTTGATAAAGGCGGAGCGTAAAGTAGCTATATGTGAGCAGATAGGAGATCCCAAAAGCACAAAGGGAATAGTCGAAAGACAGATCGTCCGGGTTATTACCCCGGGGACATTAATAGATCAGAATATTCTGGAGTCCAATCACAATAATTATCTTGTGAGTGTCCATAAGAAGACTCAAGGCGAATACGGCTTAGCTGCCGTAGACTTATCTACGGGAGAATTCAAAATCACGCAGCTGCAATCAGAAGAAAAAATGTTAAGTGAGCTCGGCCGTCTGCAGCCCGCGGAACTGCTGCTGTGTTCAAACTTAAAAGACGATACCGGTATAAGGGAAAAGATAAAACAGAGAAATATCAAGACAGTTGTGAGTGAAGTTGAAGACTGGGCATTTGATTTTTCCTACGCGTATGAAAAGCTTATCAGCCATTTTAAGACGCAGGACCTCA
>DAOVNL010000094.1 GCA_030630245.1 Candidatus Omnitrophota bacterium
CTGATTGCAAGTCCTTAACTCTTACAAACTTTCGCCGCTCTTCCACCGTTGATCCTTTCTTTAAGTAAAGTTGCCCTTATATTAAATACTCTAAAAATATATTATAACGTTATTTTAAAATAATTTATACTTATTTTTTTTACTTCTCCGCCATCAATATAACTGCAATAATACTAAGCAAAACATTTGTCAATGCTTTACTCATAGGCAAATCCCTTTCCATAAAGTCCTTCCCAATTAAAAATTCTCCCAGTGCAGCACCTGCTCTATTGAGCGTTTTTTTACCTGGCCTTCTTCATTAAGCGGCAGCCCCAGCGAAACAATACTAACCAGCTTTAGATCTGCCGGCGCATTCAGAAGCACACCTAAATCCTTAGCATAATCCTTTTTATCGCCGGCATCAACAAGCCTCAACAGCAATTCTTTATCAATCTCCTGATTCTTGTAGCTGCGCACACTTGATCTTCTACATATCACATCAAAAAATTCCATAAGTATTCTACCCCTTATGTTCTTTTTGTTTTCTGTATAAAACCGCAGTTAAGACAACCGCCGAAAACAAAATAAGATTAACAATATTAAATGTTTTCCAAACAATGTCGCTTGAAATAATGCCTGCGGGGAACATCAAAACAAGGCACGTCCATACACCGAATACCCAGTAAAAACTTATATCTTGGGAGGATCTTCTTTTTATTATGCGGATAATAAGCGGGATATCCCAAAGCGGTAAAATAACTGCGGCAATTAAAGCGATTTTATGAAGCATTATCACTATCCTCAAAAACAACAAAACACTTCTGCTTTTATTTTATGATCTTCAAATCTATCAATGATTTTAAGATGGAACAAGAAGTTATTTTTCTTTGCCAAGTGTCTTTTGTATATAGTCGCCGATCTTGCCTTTATCTTCTTCACTTATCTCCAGAAATTCTATGCCTGTCTCGAAAAGATCCTGTTCACCCTGCTTTACCCAGGCGACAACCGTACACTTAGCGACAATTTGCTCCTTTTCATCCGGAAGGTTAAACACTATGCGCAATTGCGTGCCTTTTTCGAGTTTTTCCTTAGCCATGATCTTTAACCCTAAAATGCAGACATCTACACCTATACAATCACCTTCAATCCCGGGATTGGAAATAAGTGAGTATTTAATACCGGTATTCAGATCACACCTTACATATTCTCTTCTTTCGACATTTCTTCCTGTTGAGCTTTCAATGAAATCAATGAGCTTCTTTTTATTATGCTCATCAATTTCTGTAAATTTTATACCCGTATCGAGCAGATCCATGGTAATCTGCCTTTGCCAGACAACCCGGCCTTGTGCTGTTATATCTCCGTCAATACCGGGGATCAGCAGCGTTAATTCCAGCAAATCAGAATCTTGCAAGGGCATATTGCTTATAACCCTAATGCCCCCATTGCTGATATCCTCAAGGCTGACCATATCCCGGACATCATCTTCCCCTTTAATAGTGTATGTAGCATGGGCATCGACATTCAGCCTGACAAAACCTCTTTTTTCCTGCATTCCTTCTCCTTGAATTACTATATTCGCACAATTTCGAGCTTAATTTCCTTTTTTTACTATATAATATAAACTGTTATCTTGCAAGATTAAATATGATTTAATCCCGATCTATGCTTTTTTATGGTTCAAAATCAGCAGCCCGTTAAGATGGTCAATTTCCTGCTGTATAGCACGTGAAGCAAGCCCCTTAAATTTTTCATAAAACTGCGTGCCTTGCTCGCTATACGCTCTAACTTTTACCTGCTTAGCTCTTTTGATCTTAACAAATTCTCCCGGGACACTCAGGCACCCTTCTTCTTCGAAAACTTCTCCCTTTTCAGCAATAATCTTTGGATTAATAAAAACCAGCATTTTACCAACTGATTCCAACAATAAAGAGTTTTCCTCCAGATCATTGCCGACATAGTCCTTATTAAGCACAAAAATCCTTTTTAAATAACCGATTTGCGGCGCAGCCAATCCGACTCCGTTAGGGGTTGCATATAAAGTATCCTTAAGGTCATGGACTATCTCATTGATTTGAGGGTCACTCATCTGTATGGCATCAGCTTGTGCAGTTAAAATATGCTTTGCGCGGGGGTACGAAAGAATTGTCTTAACAGCCATTTTAAACGCTCCTTATTTTTTTATTGATTATATACTGAATACAAAAAAACTCAAGTATTGCTTTTTATGTTAGGCACACGCAGCAAAAAAATACTCCCGACAATTAAAAAAGGGATAAACGACATTAAAGCCAGTCTATAGCCTAATGCCCCCAGGTGTCCCATGGCAAGCAAAAGCAGGCCCCAAACGATCGGGCCTACCGCTGCGGAAAAATATCCGATAAGATTAAAAAGTCCAAATGCCTCCCCGGTCATTTCTCCGGGCACAATACTTAACACAAGTGCTCGCGAAACAACCCAGGTAGCCCCAAGACTAATCCCAGCCAAAGCACCAATCATCCAATGAAACGGAGGCATAGCCAATGCCGCGCCGAAAAGGCAAAGGATCCAAGACAAAAAAACCCCCATCATTGTTCGCTTATAGCCTATCCGGTCACTGATTACACCTGAGCCAATACTGCCGATAATCGCAAAAATAGTGCCAAAAGCTATAAAATTAATAATCTCAATGTCATTAAGCCCAAAAACCTTTGTTACATAAATTGACATAAACAGCATTGTTACATTCACAACACACAATGCGAAGAAAGCCGCTTTTAAAAACTCCCTAAGCCCGCCGTATTGCTTAGAGGTGAAGAGTGTTGTTTTCAGCCTCCTGAAAAGTTCTATGATCAGTTTTTTGTTTATTAAAACCGGCATATCTTGTTTCGTATGCGCCGATTTATCTTTGACAAATATCAAGCAAGGAAGTGAAAATAGAAAAAACAAACACCCGGTGAGAAAAAAAGTTGCCTGGTACCCCTGTTTTATAATAATCGGCTTAGTAAAAATAAGGGCAATGATCGCTCCAAAATAGCCAAACATTTTTCCCAGTCCTGAAACCAGCCCTCTTCTCCGGTCGGGACTGATTGTCAACATCAGGGCATTATAAAAAATAACTGCTGTCTGACATCCGATATTGGCGATAGCAAAAAACAGCAGTGCCAGAAAAATATCTTGAGTAAACCCTAAAAATATTGTAAAGATAACGCTAAGCAAAGTAAAGAATATCAAAAAAGACCTGTGCCTGCGCCTGATATCAGCAATTGTCCCGAGTATCGGAGCCAGCAGAGCAATCAGGAGGGTAGATAATCCAAAAGCAATACCGTAAAAGATTTCCGGCGCACCTTTTTCCAATGTAATCCACCGGACAAAATACAGAGAAACTATATTAAGAGCAAAAAACTGGTTAGCCATGTCATACATTGCCCAGGATAAAATTAAAAAATTGTTTTTTTTATTCATTTGTCTCATTGGTTTTCTCAATCCCTAATGTTTGAATGCGTCTGTTTATTTTGGGGGTTTTTGCAATATTCGCCTTTTTCCTGGGCCCTATTCTTGCGAATTTTCTTTGGTATGCTTTTCTATCTGTATTGATCCGTAAGAATAAACGCTTTATATCAGAGAGAATTTATAAGATCATCACATCTATTTGTGCTGCAGCGTTAATCGGCTTCGGCATATCTTTTGCAATAAATTACTTCACTGCAGCCATAATCCCGTAACAACATAACGCCAGCCTTGCTTTTTAATAACAAGTTTTATCAAAACATCATTTTTAGTCTTATCAAATTTTCCCTTCCAAAGCACAACTATCATATCGCCCTTGAGCAAGCTTCCCATATATTCACGATGCAAATAGTTCCCCAGGGAGGTTCTGATATGACGGCTTACTTTAAAAAATTTTGTGCGAGAACCGGCAACTTTCAGGGCTGGATCAAAATCTCTGGAATATTGAGTATATTTATCATACTTAAATCCATCCAGAATATTATCCAAAAGAGGGTCCGCTACAGTCTTTATTTCCTGAGTTGTTTTCGCTCTTTCGACAGCAAAAACAGGCGTAATAAATGAAACGATAACAACAACTAAAATCAGGGTTTTAAGATATCTCATTTTTATTCCTCCTTTTTTTATTTTATCGCATTTTTTGCTTTTTTCAAATATTTTATTTTAAGTTACATCCTTGCGGCGCATAGAAGCCGATAGTGTTTAATCTCCATCGAAATATTTAAACAGCAAATATTAAAACAATAGCCTTATTCGCTTTGAGAGGAGATAGGCTGGATCGCTCTTTCAACTTTTTTCTCAAGTCCCCGCTCCATAAATCCCGGAAGCATTTTTTTAAGTTTTTGTTTAAAAGCTGACTTCTGCCATTTAAAATTCAGCGCGCTGTAAACTCCTGAGAGCTGAAAATCAAAATTAAAATATTCTGCCTTCTCATCCATTAACGCAAGCAAAAGATTAAATTTCGGAGAGGTTTTCAAGTATTCACGCGCAAATACGATAGATATATTGCTTGAAACAAATTCATTGCTTTTAAGCGAAAAATTTCCTTCTAAAAAGATCTTCTCCGCCTTTAGTTTTATGCTTTTAAGCAATGAAGCTTTTTGCGTTAATTCAAACTGCACATAAAGCTCGCTGAATTTAATTTGTTTTAAATCAGGAAGGCCGAAGAATTCTCCCAGCCAGACAAAAAACTTTACATTGTCCAAATAACCGTCTTTTATGATTGTCTTCCCCTTTAATCTGGGCGCGGGGTGATTTACGTAGTCTAAATCGCAGGTAAATTTCCC
>DAOVNL010000105.1 GCA_030630245.1 Candidatus Omnitrophota bacterium
CTCGATTATAATTTTCAATCTAAAAAAGGGAGAATGCGCCGGGGGCAGGATGAGGGTAAAAACTTAGTTGAGGTAACACACGCAGATATACGGATTACGGCAAAGCGGATAGATTTTAATTTAGAAGCAGGACTTGCGGCCGCGCCCGGTGATATTAAGATTGAAAGAGGCCGATCAGTTTCCCGGGGAAAAGATCTGGTATATGATTTTATTAAGGAAACCGGCAGTTTCAGGGATATAACCTTTGAATTTCCTCCCTGGTATGGTAAAGCTCAAGAGGCGGAAAAAGCAGACAGGCAAAAGTATGTTTTTAACCGGGCATATGTGACGACTTGCGATAAGGATAAACCGCATTACCGGGTTCAGGCGAAGCGTTTTTATGTGTATCCGGAAGATAAGATAATGGCCAAAAATGTGGTTATTTTTATCGGCAATGTGCCGGTGATGTATTTGCCTTACTGGAAACAGTCATTTGATAACGACTACATCGTATCTTTGAGTGTGGGCAGCAAGAAAGACTGGGGCTGGTTTGCTTTAAGTTCCATCAGGTACTACTTAAATGAAAATTTAAAAACTACTATTCATCTCGATCAGCGTAAGTTTAAAGGAACTGCCGGCGGAGCTGATTTTGATTATGATACCAAAAAATTCGGTAAGGGTACGCTTAAGACCTACCATATGAATGAAAGGGACAAGTACTACAGAAGCGCGGATGACCGGATAAGGAATGTTCAGGAAACCGAAAGATACAGGGTAAAGCTAGCCCATAGATGGGAAATAGATTCTTCCACCTTAGCTATGCTTGAGTATGACAAATTCAGCGATATCTTCTTTACAAAAGATTATCTTTATAAGGAGTATGAGGATGATACTCAGCCGGCAACTGAGGTGTACGTTACTCACTATGAAGACAGCTACAGCCTTAGCCTTTATTCCCGCAAAAGGACAAACCGGTTCTATTCTGAAGTTGAGCGTCTTCCTGAATTCACTTTAAATACTGTAAGCCGGGAAATTTCTGATTTAAATCTCTATTTCCGTCAGGATATAGAGATTGCCAACCTGAATAAAAAACAGGCCAACAGCGATATTGATACGAATGCTAACAGGTTTGACACTTATAATGAGCTCAAATACCCGACAAAACTGCCTGGCGGCGTGGACTGGATAAATATAGCTCCGTATGCAGGTATGCGCCAAACATATTATTCCAGGGATAACGCCGGAGCAGACGAGGACTTCTTTCGGGGAATAAATTATTACGGGATCGAATTGAACACTAAGTTTTTCCGGGTTTTTGATTATAGCGGCAATGCTCTGGGGATAGAGCTGAACAGGCTGCGTCATGTGATCAGTCCCAAAATAAATTATGATTACATCCATACCCCGACCGTGCAGGCAAGTAAGCTGAGTGCTTTTGATGATATAGATTCGATAACAAAGAAAAATTTGTTTACATTCGGAGTTGAAAACCATTTGCAGACTAAATGGAAGCAAAAGGGCAGTGCTGAACTGGAAAATGTGGATATACTTTATTTCTATCCCTGGGTTGAATACAGGCAAAATGCCGCTTGCGGTGTTAAGCATTTCAGTTATATCAATACTGAGCTTGATTTAAAGCCTTATCGATGGTTATGGGCTGAGTCGGATACTGTCTTTAACCAGTATCAAAAAAGGTTCCAGACTGTCAATGTTGATCTTTATGCATCAGGAGATGATAAATGGCAGATCGGGCTGGGCAAGCGTTACGACCGGGATATCAGTGAACAATTCACAGCCGGTTTATATTATAAGATTAATAAAAAATGGCAGGTAGGTACATACACAAGATACTTATCCTACACTGATGTTTTTCAGGAACAGCAGTATACGATATACAGGGATCTCCATTGCTGGTTATTGGAAATGGCATATAAGGTCAAGCTCAACGATGATGGTTCGACTCAAGACAGGATGTTCTTTTTTATATTTAAGCTGAAGGCTTTTCCATCTCAGACACCGTTGAGATTTTCTGTAGGCTATGAAACCGCAGACAGGATGCGGCCGGAAAGTTATTAGAAATACTAAAAACCCTGATTAGCACGGTCCTTTTCTGGATTTTATCTTGCTAAAAGCAAAAAGCGGAGGTACTATGATAGCAGGTATAGAGGTACTTTTAACTGGATTTTTTTTAGTGTCTTACAGGGATGTAAACAGTGAAAGTATGCACAGAGTATAGGCAAGTTTTTACGGCAATCTTCCTGAAGGGAGACTGCTTTTTTATTGAAACAGGAGAATGATGGTTAACAGAATTGCGGTAATATTTGATTTCGACGAAACTTTGGCTCCGGATTCAACAAGCAGTTTTCTGGAAGGACTGGGAGTTGATGTTGAAGGTTTCTGGGCAAACGAGGTTACGCCTATGTATAAAGAGAAAGGATGGGACCCGATACCGGCTTATCTTTATAAGATGATCGAATTATCCGCAAGCGGTGATGAGAGGACCAGAATTACTAAAGAAAAGCTGGCTGCTTTCGGTAAAGAGATAACTTTTTTTAACGGAGCCCATACAATATTTAAAAAACTCAGGGTTGTAGCGCAGGAAGTTAATTCTAAAGTTGAGGTTGAATTCTTCCTTTTAAGCAGCGGCATACGCGATATTTTAGTGAATACCAGAATCGCGAAATATTTTAAGGATATCTGGGCTTGTGATTTCCATTATAATGCGAAAGGAGAGATTGTTTTTCCTAAGAACATTGTGAGTTTTACTGATAAGACGCGCTTTTTGTTTCAGATATCCAAAGGTATTTTCGGCCCGGATTCACGTTTTAAACCATTTGAAGTGAATAAGAAAGTCGATTTATTATATGTGCCTTTTAATCAGATGATCGTTGTCGGGGACGGACAGACCGATATCCCGCTTTTTTCATTGATTGATAAGCAAAAGGGTATTCCCATAGCGGTTTATGATCCAGGTGATAAACGCAAATGGGGTAAAGCCTGGGAATTTGTGCAGGATGACAGGGTCAAAAATGTTGTGCCGGCTGACTACGGGAAAAAAAGCGCGCTGAACCATATGCTTGAAATGGCAGTGACAAAGATAGCAACCACGTTAAAAATAGCGGAAAGTGCCTATCATAGATAATCAATTCGGCACTGTCAAAAGTCGTATGAAAGAATAAGGCCAAAAGCATTGATTTTAAAGGGGTATTTTTATCCTGTAAGGGTATAACTTGGCCATTGGTAATTTAAATTCAGATATTTTTGATAATACGATTAGTATCCCCATGGGTGTTGTATGAATATAACTTTGATCGGGATGCCGGGAGCAGGTAAAAGCAGTATTGGCAAAGAATTAGCTTCAAGGCTGCAGTTTGATTTTCTTGACGCGGATAATATTATCGAAAAAAGCGCCAAATTGAAACTGCAGGGAATAATCGATAAATACGGCGAAGAAACGTTTCTGGAGATGGAGCAAAAGGCTGTTATCGGTCTAGGGAAAATAGATTGCTGCGTTATTTGTCCCGGAGGAAGCGTGGTTTATTCACAAGAGGCAATGAGTTTTTTAAAGGAAAATTCTGTAATAATTTTTCTTGATGCTGACCTTGAACGCGTAAAAGAGCATATCTCTAACCTCAGTACGCGCGGTATTATCGGCTTAAAAGGGAAAGCTCTCGAAGATGTTTATCAGCAGAGGCGGCCTCTTTATGAAAAGTATGCGGATGTTACTCTGAAATTATCGCAAAATTCGACTATCATTGAACACGTTGAGTGTATTATCAAATCTCTTCGCTGTCCTTAGATTAATATTGAAAAGTTCTCAAAACTTATCCGAATTGTTTCAGGCAGCAGGTTTTCAATACAGAGGCATATATTGATTTTTAAATAAAAAAGCATATAATATTTTTTATTATTATTGACCTGAAAAATAAATGGGGTGTAAATGACTGAATTTAAATGCCCGCATTGTGGTAATCCTATTTACGATGAGGAAACGCTGAATTGTCTTTACTGCGGCCGAAGCCTGGAACGTGACACCGGCTTCTTAAGCCGGCTGCGGTATCCCGGGCCAAGAGGTATTGTGTTACTGATCGTAATGCTTATTGTTATAAGCTTTATTATGCTTATCCTAAGATGATTGTCAAAAGTTATTTTGAAATGCACTGATTATTTGCTATAATGTCACTGTTGCAAAACGCACATCTGAGGCGTTAAACGCTTACTCACTTGTGCGGCGTACGACGAGTACGCCTCCGCGTTCGTTCACGAATGCCTTACATCTGCACATTTTGCAACAGCGCCGTAGCATAAGAAAATAAGATGAATAAACGCAAAATAGCTTATATATTCCCCGGACAGGGCGCGCAATATGTCGGAATGGCTAAAGAGCTATGTGAGCGCTTCAAAAGCGCGGATAATGTTTTTGAAAAA
>DAOVNL010000044.1 GCA_030630245.1 Candidatus Omnitrophota bacterium
CCCGTTATAGGTAATAAACTGGCTGTAATCGCTGATTTTATCCCAGAAATTCTCCAGGATTTCTTTTTCGCCGCACACGAGATATTCGCTGTTGCCTTCGCGAAAGCTGCCTGTTGTTCCATCTGTGCTTTGAAAAAAAAGAATGCCTTCATCACTGTGCACATCAACCATGCCGATAGCTACGATCTTACCCGTTACCGGACTTAGACCCAGCCCGTCCTTAACCACCTGCTTTTCCTCATCAGTTTGCGCGTTCTTAAGTAACATCCCCTGTGTATCAGTATCATAGGAATCAAAATCATCACCAACAGTTTCAATATCAAAAACAATTTTTTGCATAAAATATTTTTCCTATTTGTTAATAGTGGTTACAAACAGTTAATATTGGTTACTAATAGTTACTTCAAAAATAAATATCAGCATTTTCTCAGTTTTTCTATCCGCTATCACGCTAACTCAATTCGCTTTACACATTACGCTTTTTTTGCTTTTCCCACTTTTTCCTTTTACCTTTTTACTTTTTACTTAAAATCGCGTCCGTCGATTTTTCTAGACGCTACCTGCTGTTTTCGTATAATTGAGCAACCCGCCCGCTTTAATAATCTCTTTTTGCCTCGGAGAAAGATCATAGTTCATCTTTATTTTCTTATTTTTAGTTTTGTTTTCAACTGTGATACTCTTGCCCGCGTCAAGGCTTGCTGTTAAATCCAACATCTGTATCCGGTCTTCCGCGTCCAGAGCGTCATAGTCTTGGGGATTTAAAAAAACAAGCGGAAGAATGCCGAAATTCACCAGGTTTGCCGCATGGATACGCTCCAGGGATTTAGCAAGCACAGCCTTTACTCCCAAAAACATAGGGCAGAGCGCTGCGTGTTCACGGCTGGATCCCTGGCCGTAGCTATCTCCGGCAACTATAAAAGCATCCTGTTTTTTTTCTTTCAGGGCTTTGGCCCTTTGGGCAAAATAAGGGTCCACTCCTTCAAAAACAAACCCTGAATATTTTTCAATATTGGAACGGAACTTAAGCCTTGGACCTGCGGGCATAATATGGTCAGTAGTTATTTTATCTCCTACCTTGATCGCGATTTGCCCTTTAAGCTCTTTTGCAAGGGGAGAATTCCGAGGCGGCTGCCCGATGTTGGGGCCGCGGAAGATCTTTTCTTTTTCGCGTAACTGAACGGATGAAATGATCATACTGTCATCAACATCAAATTTTTCCGGCAATGTAATTTGAGGAAATTCATCGGCCTTTTTACTTAGGGGGTCGACAAAAACACCTTTCAGCGCGCACAACGCGGCGGTTTCCACAGACACAAGGTAAATTCCAGCAGTTGCTGTACCGCTTCTTCCTTTAAAATTCCTATTATTAGTGCGCACAGATACCGCGTTTGTTTTCGGCGCCTGCCCGCAGCCGATGCAAAACCCGCAGGTACTTTCCATAATTCTGGCGCCGCTGTCAATCATATTCGCTAAGGTTCCATTCTTCGCGATCATGCTAAACACCTGCCTGGAGCCCGGGGCTATGCCTAAAGATACATCCGGGTGCACCTTTTTGCCCTCGAAAATTTTCCCCGCAATAATCAGGTCCCTCAGGGAAGAATTTGTACAGCTGCCGATTTCAACCTGGTCAATTTTTCTGCCTGCTATTTCGCTCACCGGGATTACATTTCCCGGTGAATGCGGCAGAGCTACCATAGGCACCACATCTGATAAATTTATCTTAATAAGGGCATCGTATTGCGCGCCCTCATCTGCCTTTAATTCCTGATAATCTTGAACCCTGTTCTGCGCGAATAAAAATTCTTCGGTGATCTCATCCGAGGGAAAAATACTGGTAGTTACTCCGGTCTCCGCGCCCATATTTGTTATTGTGGCACGCTCCGGAACACTCAGCGTTTTCAGCCCTTCCCCGCAATATTCAAGTACTTTGTTCACATTACCTTTTGTAGAGAGAATCTTCAGCACATGCAATATAATATCCTTAGCCGAAACCCATTTGCGCAGCTTTCCACTCAACTCTATTTTAATAACCTCAGGTGCCGTAAGATAAAACGCTCCCCCTCCCATGGCTACAGCCACATCAAGCCCTCCGGCTCCGATAGCGATCATGCCGATACCGCCGCCTGTGGGAGTATGCGAATCACTGCCAAGCAGGGTCTTGCCCGGCTTGCCAAACCGCTCCAGGTGCACCTGATGACATATGCCGTTGCCCGGACGGGAAAACCTTACTCCGTATTTTGCCGCGACACTCTGCAAATATTTATGATCATCCGCGTTTTCATAACCCTGCTGCAGTGTATTATGATCCACATAACTGACGGAAACCTCGGTCTTGACTTTTTTTATCCCCATCGATTCAAACTGCAAATAAGCCATCGTTCCCGTTGCATCCTGGGTTAAGGTCTGATCGATCCTTATGCCGATTTCCTCCCCCGGAAGCAGTTTCCCTTCCACAAGGTGCTTTCTTAAAATCTTATAAGTTAAATTATCTGCCATAATCTCTCTCCTGAATAAAAACTTTTTCCGCTACAGCTGCCTCAGTTACTGATCCCAATTACAAGTTATAACCTTAAGACTTCCCTGGTTATCGACCACAAACAGCGCCTTAATATCACTGCGCTTAACTGAAATAAAGGCCTTTGCCTTCTCTATTCCCATAACGAAAAATGCCGTTGCCAGCACATCCGCATCAAGACATGTAGAAGCAATAACCGACACACTCAATAAATCTCCATCCGCGAGGGCTCCGCTATTTGGATCAATAATATGTTTTTTAATGTAGTTGCCTGAAGTTGTAACCGCCTGGTTTTTTATAAAGAATTTTTTGATTATTTTATCCTGATAAAGAGGGTTGCGTACTCCGACCCGCCAAGAATTTCCAGCTTTATTGCGGCCTTTTGCGTAAACATCCCCGCCTACATCAATAAGGTAATTATTGATTTGCAGCTTTTCGAATCTTTTAACAATTTTATCAATAGCAAAACCTGCGGCCATTCCGCCAAGGTCAATTTTTACTCCTTCATTTTTAAGATAAACTGTTTTTCTTTTACTGTTTAAAACAATACTACCATACCCTCCTTCTTTTTGTAAAGAAGTAGCTGTTATATCAAACACCCCGTCTGTAAGCAAAGAATATTTTAATGCTTTTTCTAATATTTCCAGCATAAAATCGCTGATTTCAACCTGTTTGCGGCCGGCATTTCTATTTATTTGAGCCAATTCACTCTCAGGAAAATAAAAATTAAGTTTACTATCGTACAATCTTAAAAGCGAAAATGCTTCATCAATTGCTTTATACGCGCTATATGTCTTTGCTTTGGTAGGTTGTTCAACAATTACAGTTATGCGTGCCGTTGTACCCATAACAAGAATTGTTTCTGTGATAGCTTTTCTGCCGGGAAAATTATTGAGGAGAATAATCAGCGTAAACAATACAAGCGTAATAGCTGCAAGCTTTAGAATGATTCTCATATAAGATTGGCAACTGTTTCCTTAATTGATTTTGCGGAATTTAACAGTTTTTCCTTATCTTCAGCGCTTAAGGGCAGCTCAATAATCTTTTCAACTCCCCGCGCCCCTAATCTAATCGGAACTCCGATACAAGTATCTTCTATCCCGTATTCCCCGTTACAATATGCACAGGCAGGCACAACTGTTTTTTCGTCATTGAGAATTGCTCTGACCATTTTATAAGCCGCGGCAGACGGTGCATAATAAGCGCTGCCATGTCCTAAACAAGCAACAATCTCAGCCCCCCGCCGAGCAGTTGCCAAAGATATCGCTTCGCATTTTTCCTCCCCTGCAATCTGTGACAAAGCTTTACCTTGTACTTTAGAAAAATCCGGAAGTGGAATCATGGCTTGTGAATGAGCGCCAATAACCAAAGCTTCTACGCTGCTGATGGGTACCTGCAAATTTTCACTTATTAGATTAGCAAACCTTGCCGAATCAAGAACTCCCCCCATGCCGATTACTTTTTTCGGAGAGAATTTACTTAAGTGAAGAGCAAGGTTAGTAAGAATATCCAGAGGGTTGGTAACCATGAGAATGATTGAATCGGGAGCCTTTTCCGCTATTGAACAAATAACTGTCTTTATTATTGCCGCGTTTTTCTTTAACAGATCTGCTCTAGTCATTCCCGGCATGCGGGCGAGCCCTGCCGTAACGACAACGACAATTGAATCCCGAATATCATTATAATCACTGGTGCCTGATATACTGCGATTGCAGCCTGCGATAGAACGCGCATCAGAGAGATCAAACCCCTTGCCCTTAGCAAGGCCTTCTGCGATATCAAGCAAAACCACATCCGCAAGGCCTGATTCTGCGATGCGCTGCGCTAACGTTCCTCCGACATTACCTGCTCCGATGATACTAACTTTCACTGATCTCTCCTTAAAATAAAAATGCTGTTTTTATTGTCCGGCGTGGTATAGTTTTTCAGAAGCTCAGGCTCTGCTCAGGATGATTTTAGTTTTTTGGTCTTTACTTAGATCTGCTTGATCCATTTGCTTATTCTATCTAATCCCTTTTCTATTTGTTCGGTGCTTGTAGCAAAACTAAGCCGTATATGCTTGTTCTCACCAAAAGCAATTCCGGGGATTACGGCAACCCGCGCTTCATCAAGAAGGTGCTGGGCAAATTCCAGCGAATCAAGTCCTGTTTTTGAAATATTGCAGAACACATAAAATGCTCCCTCAGGTTTAATAACGCTTAACCCCTTGATTGCGTTAATGCGATCGACAATATAATCACGGCGTTTTACAAATTCCTTCTTCATTTTATCAATACATTCATCTGAGGATGTCAGGGCAGTCACTGCCGCGGCCTGCGCGATCGAATTCGGACATGACGTGGAATGATCCTGCAAGTTGGATATTTTCGAAACCGCTTCCTTTGGCCCGGCCAGATAACCTATTCTCCAGCCTGTCATCGAATAAGCCTTAGAAAGCCCGTTAACAGTAAATGTCAGTGAATACATTTTTTCGTTAAGCGACGCGATGGATACATGTTCTGCTTTATCATATACCAGCTTTTCATAGATCTCGTCACTTATTACATAAATTCCATAATCGGCAGCGATATCCGCTATTTGTTTTAACTCATCTTTAGTATATACGCATCCGGTGGGGTTTGACGGAGAATTGATTATTAAAGCCTTTGTTTTTTTCTTTATAGCTTTTTCGAACTGTTCGGGAGTTATCTTGAACTTATTCTTTTCTGCGGCCTTGATAAAAACCGGTTTACCCTGGGCGACCTTCACCATCTGAGGGTAAGAGACCCAGTAAGGCATGGGGATAATAACCTCATCGTCTTTATCGCAAATGACCTGTAAGATACTGTAAAGAGAGTGTTTTGCCCCGTTAGAAACAACTATCTGGCTGAAATCATAATGCAGATTATTATCTCTTTTAAACTTTTCCGCAATCGCCTGTTTTAACTGCGGCATTCCCGTAGATGGAGTATATTTGGTAAACCCCTCGTTTATTGCTTTTACAGCACTTTTCTTTATATGCTCAGGAGTATCAAAATCAGGCTCTCCCGCGCCAAAACTAACTACATCAACCCCGCTTTTTTTTAACTGCTTTGCTTTACTGGTAATTGCCAATGTAGGAGATGACGTCAGGCTTCGCACACGGCAAGCAAGTTTCATTTTTTATTCCGCCTTATCCTTCTTTAAAAATTTTCTTAAACCTCCCAGGAATCCTTTTTTGTCCTTTTCTTTGCCGTCTTTTACGCCTTTTGTCCCTTTAGATTCTT
The DNA here is from genome assembly GCA_030630245.1 of Candidatus Omnitrophota bacterium. Taxonomy (GTDB): domain Bacteria; phylum Omnitrophota; class Gorgyraeia; order B26-G9; family B26-G9; genus JAGLQQ01. The sequence goes on from DAOVNL010000044.1 coordinate 5,761, forward strand.
TAACTGTTTTAGGCTCTTGAGTGTCCTCTACTTTTTCGGTTTTTCCTTTTTCCTTTTTGGTTTCTTTCTTTTCTTTTATTTCTTTTTTCTCGTCTTTTGCCGCCGCGGCTCTCTTAACTTTTTTCGGCTTTTTAACCTTTGGCTCTTCTGCTTTAAGTTCTGTCAATTCAAGTACAACCAAAGACGCGTTATCGCCGCGCCTGTTGCCCAAATGAACAACGCGGGTATATCCGCCTGAACGCGCACTAAAACGAGAAGCAACTTCCGAAAACAACAATTTAACCAAACTTCTGTCAGCTAAAACCCCAAAAGCCTGCCGGCGGGCAGCAAGAGTATCCTTCTTGCCGATTGTAATAAGTTTTTCAAATAACCGGCGAGATTCCTTGGCCAAGGTTAAAGTTGTTTTGATTCTTTCCTTTACAAGTAAACTTTTAACCTGATTTCTCAGCACTGCTTTTCTATGTGCGCTTTGCCTGCTTAAACGTTTACTGTTTTTTCTGTGCCGCATATTATTATCCTTATTTTTTTAAAAGCTCATCAACCTTCATTCCAAACGATAAACCCATAGACACCAAAATGCTGTTTATCTCCGCAAGCGATTTCTTGCCAAAGTTGCGGTATTTGAGCATTTCCAGTTCCGTGCGGCGCACAACCTCACCTACAGTTTTAAGTCGTGCTTCTTTAAGGCAGTTCGCGCTTCTTACCGAAAGGTCAAGCTCGCTAACGTTCATTTTTAACTTTTCCAGGAGTTCCTGATCTACTTCTGACTTTTCTTCTTCAATTTCCTCTTCTTCAATATGTCCGAATTTCATGAAGATATCCAGATGTCTCTGTGCGATATTTGCCGAATACAGCAGGGCATCTTTCGGAGAAATACTTCCATTGGTCCATATCTCAAGGATGAGCCGGTCATAATCAGTAATCTGCCCAACACGGGTATTTTCAACATCGAA
>DAOVNL010000178.1 GCA_030630245.1 Candidatus Omnitrophota bacterium
CGGGCCGCGAAGTTTGAATATTATTCGCAATAATTCATAAGCCAAGGAGGGTTATGTACGAGGAGTATTGGGGGTTCAAGGAAAAACCGTTTGAAAATACGCCTAATCCGCATTTTCTATATTATTCCCAGCAGCATGAGGAAGGCCTCTCCCGCCTGCTTTATGTAGTCAGTGAAGGAAAAGGAGCTGGATTGCTTACCGGTGTTTTCGGCTGCGGCAAGACGCTTCTCGGCAGGGCACTGTTCAAAGAACTTGACAGGGATATCTATAAAACCGCTTTTATTGCCAATCCGTTTTTAAATTATTCTGAATTGTTGATGCATATTGCTTATAATCTTGGGGCGCGTGACCTGCCGCAGAGTAAACAGGATGTGCTGGTCAATGTCATCCTTGAAAGACTGAACGAGATACTTGAGAACAATATGCGCGACGGTAAAAAAACCGTAGTGGTTATTGATGAAGCGCATGTTATTACAGACCGCAGGGTGTGGGAAGAATTAAGGCTTTTGCTTAATTTTCAGCTTGAGGATAAATTCCTGCTTACGCTTTTAATTCTCGGACAGCCGGAATTAAAGGAAATAATCGATTCCAATAAGCAGTTCTCGCAAAGGATTGCCGTAAAATTTCATTTGGGCTCTCTTAACGAGGAAGAAACCGACGCGTATATAAAGCACCGGATCAATGTTGCCGGAAGGAGCTCTTCCTTATTTGCTCCGGATACGATCAAGTCGATATACAAAAAAAGCGGAGGCATACCCAGGAGAATAAATCATCTCTGTGACCTGGCTCTTTTTGCCGGGTTCGGCAAGAATGCTTCAATTATTGATGAGAAGATAATCAAGGAAGTAAGTTTTGATATGGAGGTTTAAACGGAGGTTGAAAATGAATATATTGGCGATTGGCGCGCATCCTGATGATATTGAAATCGGCTGCGGGGGAAGCTTGATCAAGTATGCCAGATCCGGACATAAGGTTTTTTTGCTGGTGCTTACCTGCGGCGGGGTCGGGGGGAATCCTGAGGTTAGGAAAAAAGAGCAGAAGCAATCAGCTGAAAAAATGGGTGTAGAAAAAGTGTTCTGGGGGAATTTTAAAGACACTTACGCGTCTGATGCCAGGGCTCTTATTACCGCCATTGAAAATGTTATCAATGAAGTGCACCCTCAGACTGTGTTTATAAACTATCTGCATGATGTTCACCAGGACCACAGAGCAGTTGCCAAAGCCTGCCTTTCCGCGACACGCTACATAAAGGAAGTTCTTTATTATGAGGTGCCGACGACAAATAGTTTTGATCCGGAGACTTTTGTGGACATCGGGTCAGTTCTTGATGATAAGATGGAATTGCTCAAGATTCACGCTTCCCAGGTAGACCGTACACGTGTTGAGAACTTATCAATTTTAGAGGTGGCTAAATCGTGCGCAAATTTCCGCGGATTTCAGGCGAGAGTTAAATACGCCGAAGGCTTTAAGGCGGTTAGAATTTTAAAGGAAATCGGATGAAAACATTTACCGCCTTTTTTACTGCATTCCTGTTTGCCTTTATCAGCGCGTTTTTATTCAGGAAAATGGCGTTGCGTTTAAAAATTGTGGATGTGCCTAACCACAAAAAGATCCATAAGAACCCGATTCCTCTTTTAGGCGGATTAAGTATATATCTGGGAGCTATTGTCGCATTTTATTTTTATCCTGTTGGATTTAAAACGATAATGCCTGTTTTTGCAAGCGCGACAATAATTCTTTATATGGGTGTATATGATGATATTAAAGGGATTTCCGCTGGATTAAGGCTTTTTATCCAGATAATTCTTGCCATATTTGTTATCTATTCAGGAGTAAGGGTTAGTTTTTTGCCGAATAATATGCTGGGAGATATCGGCGAGTACATAGTGACAATTATCTGGATCGTCGGGGTTACTAACGCGTTTAATTATCTTGACGGCCTTGACGGCTTGGCAACAGGTTCGGCTGCTTTGAATTTTTTCTGCTTTTTTGTGATTTTGTATAATATGGGGCAATTTCCTCTGGGGCTTGCGATCGCGATACTGATGGGAGCCTGCCTTGGTTTTCTGCCGCATAATTTTTTAAACCATAAAAGGATGTTCTTAGGGGATGCCGGAAGTACTTTTCTGGGTTTTATGCTTGCCTGTATCGCGGTACAGGGAGACTGGGCAAGTGACGGTATTGTGAAACTGGCTATCCCTTTGTTAATACTTGGAGTGCCGATATTTGACATGATCTTTACTACAATTATGAGAATAAAAGAGGAAAAGGTAAAGAACATAATTGAATGGCTTAAATATGGCGGCAAGGATCATTTTCATCATTACCTGGTTGATCTGGGCTTAAACCAGCGCGGTGCTGTCCTGTTTATTTATTATATAACCTTTTCTCTTGGCCTGAGCGCGTTTATGGTCAGCAATGATACAGCAGTAGAGGGGCTTTTAACTGTTATTCAGTCATCTATAATATTCGGGGTAATCGGGGTTTTAATAGTTTTGGGAAAGAAATACCATAAAAAAACGTAATTTTGTTAACTGTTTGAAAAATAAGGGGTTAAGACAAAAAAGGGGGCAGAATATGGCTAAGGCAGCAAAAATAGCGTTGATTTTGGCAGTTATAAGTCTTGTTGTTGGAATAGTTTCTCGTATTACTATGACTCCGATTCCTCCGGGAATAAGCGGTTTAGAGGCAAATGCTTTTCTGCGTTTTGCAAATACCTGCCTGCTTGCAGGGATTTTATTTGCTTTACTTGATAAAAAGTCGTGATTCTGGGTTTAACTTTAGCGGCCTTTTGTCAGTAAAAACTTTTATAAAGTATTGACACCTGGAAAGAATTATGGTAGACTTGTATTAGCAGGAAAAGGCAAACTCGTGGTAACACGGGGGCGTCCTGTAGTGTCTTTATTGACATTACGGGATCATGTGCATTCTATAATTTAATGCACATGGCAAAGCCATGCATCCATATTAGTTAAAGGTGGAAAGGCAGGCTGCCCAAGCGCAAGTTACCTCAGGTTGTTTCCTGAGGTTTTTTTTTGAAAATATCAAAAAGTGCCAGGCACGAAGGGGAAATGGGGTAAAAGTGCCAGGTTTGAGCATGGATGAGGCC
>DAOVNL010000033.1 GCA_030630245.1 Candidatus Omnitrophota bacterium
AATATGAGATACTATGTATTAACCCGCAAAATGCCGTGGTTTCTTCATTTTCCCCGGTAAACTGCTTTTATATTTAGGTTGATAAGAAAGATAGAAAGATAGATAGAAAATATGAATCATTTATCACAGGCAAACAATCAAAGCAGTCCGAGTTTTTACGGATTGGGTATTGCACCGCGGATTCTTGATATTCTCGAGCGCATCAAATTCAAAGTGCCCACGCCGATTCAATTACAGGCTATCCCTTTGGCCATTGAAGGAAAGGATGTTGTTGGCATTGCCCAGACCGGCACCGGGAAAACCCATTCGTTTGCCATACCGATGGTACAGTGCTTGGCCGGCAAAAAGGGTATAGGACTTGTGCTGGCTCCTACCCGGGAACTGGCTATTCAAATAGACGAGGCCTTCCAGGCGATTGTTCCGTTATTTAAAATTGAGGCTGCCTGTATTATCGGCGGAGCGCCTATGGAGCCGCAGGTAAAGGCGCTGCGGCGTAACCCCCGGATAATCATCGCTACCCCGGGCAGGCTTATCGACCATATGAGCAACTGGAACGTGCTGCCTCAGGAAGTTGAGATGCTGGTGCTCGATGAGGCTGACCGTATGCTGGATATGGGATTTTTGCCTCAGATCGAACTGATTTTACAGCATCTGCCGAAAGAGCGCCAGACCATGCTGTTTTCCGCCACCATGCCGAAAGAGATCGTTAGAATTGCGGCAAAATATATGCGATTGCCGGTGTCAGTCGAGATCGCACCTTCCGGCACGACGGCGGACAATGTCACCCAGGAATTATACATTGTCAAAAAAAGCGCTAAAATGCAGCTCCTGCGCCAGGTGCTTAGCCATTACCACGGCCCAGTGCTTTTGTTTTCGCGCACCAAGCATAACGCCGCGCGCCTGGCACGGGCGATTCGGGGAATGAGGTATCGCGCGGCCGAGATACATTCTAACCGCACTCTTAACCAGCGCCGGGAAGCATTGGAAGGATTTAAATCCGGCAAATACAAGGTTCTGGTGGCTACGGATATCGCCTCTCGAGGAATTGACGTTACCGGCATTGAATTGGTCATCAAATACGATATCCCCGAAGACGCCAGCAATTATGTGCACCGCATCGGCCGCACCGGCCGGGCAGGGCATAAAGGCCACGCGATATCTTTTGCCATGCCTGAGCAAAAGCGCGATGTGGAGGATATCGAAAAACTGATCAAATCAACCCTGCCGGTTTCAAAAGACCCCAAGGTCCCGGCAGAGGAATTTATTACAGAAAACCGGGTTACCCATCAGGATAAAAAAAAGACAAGATATCCATCCAGTTTCCGCCGCCGATCGCCGCGCAGGCGCTGAGCGAATGCTATTCACAATGTTATATAGCCGTATCCCGTCTACAAGTTTTGTCTATTTTTACAAATCTCGGCAAATTATCTATCTGCTTGATAACACTGTTCCTGCTGCATTTCAATACCCGGCTCCTCTTGCAAAAATATATTGCCAGAGGGTTTTGCTTTGGTATACAATATAAAATCCGGTTAACATTATAAGTATAAATATTTAAAACAGGAAGATGAGGTTAGGGGAATCGAACCGGGCTCGAAGACAGAAAAATCTTCGCGCGGCATTTGCCGGAGAATCACAGAACCCTCAAAGAGTTTAGGAGAAGGAAGTGTTGAAGAAGAACAAAACAATAAAAAATAAATGCCTTGAAGAATGCGATGCTCTTTGCTGCAATGATCTTGCGGTGCAAATATGTAAACCTGTTACTAAAGTTGAAAAAGAGGATTTGAGATGGCATCTCTTTTTTGAAGGGGTCAAAGTTTATATTAGACACCGTAAATGGCATCTGCTGATAAATAGCCGGTGCAGGTATTTATCCAAAGAAAACCGCTGCACAATATATGACAGGCGGCCGGAAAGGTGCAGGAAGCATAACTATCCTCACTGTGAACTCGAAGGCAAGTTTTTCGATATAATGATCGAAACGCCTGAGCAGTTTGATGAATATTTTGCGCGGCAGAAAACAAGACAACGGGGAAAAAGCAAGAGATAGAAGGAGAGAAGCTTTTCTTACGATTGGTTGCCGGGAATAGACAAAGCTGCACACTCATCTGAAAAGGGATGAGCATTACAGGTGCTCATCCCTTTCTTTTATCAAGTAAAATTGACAGAAAAGACTTTCAAGAGTATTATTTATATATAGATTTATAATATTTTTGGAGATGGGAAATGGATAGTTTGCAGAACAGACAACAAGAAATATACAGAGTACAGAAAGAAATTCTTGCTTGCCTGAACGCTAAGCAGGATAATCGCGCAGTATCAAAGGAATTGATAAGCAATATCAATTGCCGGGCGGACATTTTCTGTGAAAGCGCCAGGCTGCTTAATGCCGGAGGATTTATTATAGGGCCTGTGTTTACAGAAAAAATGGTCGTGGAAGGCGGTAATAATAACTTCAGGGATTCGACACAGCTGACCGAAGACGGGCAGGAAAAATATATTAAAATGATCAGGGAAGAGCAGTCAGGATAAAAATAAAATCCTTTATTCCTTTAAGACTTAACCAATAATAACCTTATCGCGAAAAATAATAAGTGTTAGGAGTAAGCTATGAAATGTGCTGCATGCAGCGGCGTAGAACTTATCTCAAAGATGACCAGGCAGGGTATTGTTGTTGATGTGTGCCCGGAGTGCCGGGTTGATCTGGAGCGAGGATTTTGTTATCCAGGACGATACAGGGATAATCTTTCTGGATTACAAACAGCCTCTGGCCTTGTTCAGCTGGTTTTTTGGGGTTTTTATCGCTCCATCGCTGATCGGCAGGGATGTGGAAATAACCGGCTGGTACCGCAGGGCGCCGGTTCCTTATATCGAGCTCAAGACTATCAAATTCGGCAATGAAGTCAAAACGTGCTATGTCTTTAATATGAAGATTCTTTTTAGTATTATTCTGATTGTTTTAGGCATTATTCTTTTGTTTGTTCGGATTCCAGCGCTTTGATAGACAGGTATTCGCGGCTTGCGTTTTGAGCAAAATCTTGTATTTAAAATACAAGTTTGATAGAATTGTCAAATGAATCCAGCTTTTTTTACTGAGATTTGTTTGCTTAAAGTGAAGGGATGGTTATGGAAATAGAATTGTTAAATAGTGTTTATTTTGGGAATAAACTATTGGACTATTTAATTTGCTTGTCTGTTTTTATCGCTGGTATTGTGGCGTTGTTGGTATTCAAACGCATTGTCCTTGGCCGTCTTAAAAAATGGTCACAAAAAACCAAGACAACAATTGATGACTTTATTATACAAATATTTGATAAGAATATAATACCGCTGTTATATTTTGGCGCGTTTTATATAAGCATCCAGAATCTGGTTTTACCTGAGAGGATAGAAAGAGTTATAAATCTTGCGGGGGTAGCGTTGATGACAGTGATGGCTATCCGCCTGCTTATAGCGGTAATTACCTATGCGCTGAATACATTTTGGATTAAACCAGAGCAAAACGCGGCCAGGGAGCGCAGTCTTAAAGGGTTCTTGAGTGTGGTTAAAATTATTATCTGGGGAGTGGGTGTTGTTTTTCTCCTGGATAACATGGGGTTTAAGGTATCAGCGGTTATTGCCGGGCTGGGCATTGGTGGTGTTGCTGTAGCTTTGGCCGCGCAGACGATACTGGGTGAACTTTTCAGCTTTTTTTCCATTTTGTTTGATCGTCCGTTTGAAGTCGGAGACTTTATAATCATAGGAGATTACCTGGGAGTAGTTGAGAATATCGGTATAAAGACAACACGCATTCGCAGCTTAGGCGGCGAGTTGTTGATATTTTCCAATACCGACTTGACAAATTCAAGGGTGCGTAATTACAAAAAGATGAAGGAACGCCGTGTAGTATTTTCTTTAGGCGTAGTTTATCAAACACCCTATGAAAAAGTAAAGGCGATTTCGCGCATGATAAAAGAGATTATTACAAATGTTAAAGATGCCCGTTTTGACCGTGCTCACTTTTCTTCTTATGGGGACTTTAACCTGGCTATTGAAATAGTTTATTATGTCTTAAGCCCGGATTATAATAAATACATGGATATACAGCAGGAAATAAACTTAGCTATAATGAAAAAATTCGAAGAGGAAAAAATAGAGTTCGCGTTTCCGACGCAGACTCTATATGTGAATAAAACAAGTTGAAAAACTAAGGGATGAAGGACGTAAAAAACAAAAATATAACAATCTAATCGCGAATTAGCTTGTTCGTGGGCGTAAAAAGAATAAAAATATTGTTGTTGCCTAAAAGTACAAACATTTTTTAAAGATAGTATATGGATTGTATAATGCTGTGGGCCATGAACAGTTGATCGTGGACAAATAAATAGGATAAAGTTATGGCAAGAGAATTAATTGTAATCGGCGACAGAGCTTTGATCAAACCGGATAATAAGAAGGAAATGACCAATTCCGGACTATACCTTCCGCAGGGCGCTTATGAAAAAGAAAAAGTGCACAGCGGAATAATTATCAAAGTAGGCCCCGGGATACCTGTTCCCGAACCGCAGGATTTAAGCAGTGAGATATGGAAAGAGACACAGAATAATGCCTCCGGGCAGTATTTTCCCCTTCAGGCCAGGATCAATGACAGGGCGATATTCCTGAAGAGCTCGGCTGTTGAAATAGAATACGAAAACGTAGAATACATAATCGTTCCTCACTCGGCAATTCTTGCCTTGATCAGGGATGATGTGCTTGATGACATGATTTAAACACACAAGAAAGAGCGCTGGATTGAAGATAATTTTCTTAGGCACCAACGGATGGTTCGATACAAAAACAGGCAATACTGTCTGCGCGTTAATAAAGGCCGATACCTGCAATATTATTCTTGACGCGGGATTCGGGCTGGCTAAGGCCGGCCGCTATCTTGATGCGAAAAAACCTACCGCTATTTTTTTAAGCCATCTTCACCTTGATCATATAGTTGGACTGCACGTGCTGGCAAAGTTCAAATTCCCTAAAGGGCTTGTTATTTACGCGCCCAAGTCCGCGCTCAAGAGCCTGCGCGCGTTTATTGCCCAGCCTTTTACCGTACCGTTACGGAGCTTGCCGTTTAAAGTAAAAATTACGGGCGCTTCAAAAAAAATGCGCTTTGCGGGCATCAAGATCAATTCTTTGAAGCTTGTGCATTCAAGTGACTGTTTAGGATACCGTTTCCAGTGTCATGGGAAAACCATAGCATACTGCACCGATACAGGCAGCTGCGGGAATATTCTCAGGCTTGCCCAAAACGCGGATTTGCTTATTAGCGAATGCGCTCTTCAAAAAGGACAGGATCACGGGGGATGGCCGCATCTTGATCCCGAGCAGGCGGCGCTGCTGGCAAAAAAGGCCAATGTCCGCAGGCTTGTACTAACCCACTTTGACGCGGAAAACCATCCGGATAAAAAAGATCGAAGCATTGCCCAGAAACATGCCCGGAAAATTTTCCGCAAAAGCATAGCAGCTGTTGACGGGCTTACAATAACATTATAAATTTCAAGCCGGAGTTTGCTTTTGCTTCAAAATTGATCAGGGCAGTTTATATAGGTTATCATGGGAACATAAAGGATATTTTAACCGGGTAAATAAACAAGTTAAGAGAAAATGAGGGCTAATTATTTCATGAAAGAACTTGATGCTGCTCTTGAGGCTGCTGTAAGCGCGGGCAATATGATCAAATCCCGCGTAGGCAAAACGCAAAATATACGCTTTAAAGGAGCGATAAACATTGTCACTGATACCGATGTCAAAGCGGAAAAACTGATCGTTAAAACCTTAAAAAAAGCCTTTCCCCAGTATGGGATCCTCGCGGAAGAGCGCTACGCGAAAGACAAAGGCGGAGACCGCTGGATCATTGATCCATTGGACGGTACGACGAATTTCGCGCACGGGTTCCCCTTTTTTGCCGTGTCCATAGCCTTGGAAAAAGCCGGTGAGGTGATCGCGGGTGTTGTATATGATCCAATGCATCAGGAACTGTTTACAGCCGTTAAAGGCAAGGGGGCTTATTTAAATAAGAAAAAAATAAGGGTTTCTAAAGTTAAGAAGCTAAGCAAGGCGTTTTTAGCGACCGGATTTTCCTATGACTTTAAAAGGAAAAAAGACAATAATATCGATAATTTTTCAAATTTTCTTATGGCCGGCATGGCGGTGCGCAGGGCAGGAGCGGCGGCTATAGATCTATGTTATGTTGCCTGCGGCAGGTTTGACGGGTTTTGGGAAATGGATCTGCAGCCCTGGGATACGGCGGCCGCAGCATTGATCATAAAAGAGGCAGGAGGAACACTAAGCCTGTTTGACGGCAGCCCCTTTAGCAACTATAAGAAAAACATTTTAGCCTGCAATGGATTGATACACAAACAAATGCAGAAAATTCTAAAAAGAAAGTAAGATGAAAACAGGCGTTTCCTATATGGGGCATCATAATCCCCGGCATGTAAAAATTGATCTTAAGGATATTAAAGCCCTCGGCTGTGATGATGTAATGCTTGCCGCGCAGGAAAACGACTTTGTGTATATGACCGGCACGATTGATTTTTTCCCAAAGCTTGCCAGAGAGCAGGGCCTTAGGCCGCTGGCGATATTCTGGGGAGCGGTTAATTATTTCGGCGGCGGAAAATCCAGCCAGTTTTTGCTCAAGCACCCTCAAGCGCATCAGGTAAATCAAGACGGTAGTTATAATCAGGCAGGATGCGCTTAATGAACTTCTAAGCTATGATGTTCTTGGCTTTTCATGTAATTATTGCAAGCTCGGGTCAACTTTTGAACGCATTTTTTTTATTTGAGATCTTTCTTTTTTAAGTTTTAGCATTTTTTCTTTTGCTTTCTTTGAGCGGCGGTGTTTTTGCTTTCTTATTTTGGCAATATGTTTTTGCGCGCTGCTTTTTTCCTTTAAGATCATGGCTTCAATCTTTTTCGCCAGGATTCTTCTGGCAAAAAAGCGGTTTAAACTCTGAGAGCGCTCCTGCTGAGCCTTTACCTCTATACCCGAAGGCAGATGTTTTAGGTATACACAGGTGGATGTTTTGTTGACCTTCTGGCCTCCGGCACCGCCGGAACGAATAAAGCGCTCCTGCAAGTCCGATTCATTGATGCCGAGTTGCGCGAACGTTCTTCTTAATGCCGCTTCTTTTGCTTGACTTACCTTAAAACGTGCAGGCTGCATAAAATCTCCTTTTGTTTATAATATTACAATGTACCCCGCAGGCAGGCAAGCCTTTTTACGCGCTTTTTTGTTTTCTTGAAAAAACAAGCTAAAAATTATATAATAAAAATATGTTATGAACCCTTCTTTTTATCGAGAAAACCTTTTTTGCAAGCATACAATTGAAGCATTATGAAGAAAAAACAGCAGACAAGAGAAGATTTACTGGTTAAAATTGATTTTTTACAAAAGCGCGTGGATGAACTGGAAAACATGAAAACAGCCAGGTACCGCGCCCGGGAAGCTTTAAAGGAAACCGAATTGAGTTACCGCAATTTAAGCGAAGGGACCATTTCCGGAGTATATATAATTCAGGACAGTAAGTTTTATTATGTAAATTCTGCTTTAAGCGCTATGTTCGGATATATGCGGGATGAAATCATAAATAATCTGACCCCCGCATTACTGACATATC
>DAOVNL010000102.1 GCA_030630245.1 Candidatus Omnitrophota bacterium
AGTTCCTTTTCTCTTCAGAAATTGCTTCGGGTATATCTTCTTTAATGTGTACACCTTCAAAAAGAAAGACAGGGACTATTTTCACTTTTTTATATCCGCTAACAGCGAGTTTCTTCAGTCCCCGATGTAAATTATTTTCCGAGAACTGAAAGAATGCCGGCTCGATTCTATAAGACGGCAGCCTTTCCTGCACAAGATTGGCCAGTCTCAAAAATTCCTCTACCGCCTGTACATTTCTACTTCCGTGAGCCAGAATAATGATTGCCTCATCTTTGCTTGTCATTCTCTTTCCTTTCTTTTTTGTATTGAAGACAACTGCTTACGAAATGCTGTGCCCATGAAGGCGATGTGCCAAAATGAATGTGGACATAACTCGCCAGGGTATTCCTTGTTAAAAAGCCATCGGGTAATTTCCCCCGTCTTTTTTCCAGCTCAAATGCAAAGTTTGCGTCCTTCGGGATTTTCTCCAGATATGACCAGTGGAAAACATGCCCTTTAGTCCTATCACCTTTTTTGCAAAGAATGGTGTTTGAAATGCTTTTTATCATGTGATAACCAAGCATGCGAAGTTTTTTGTCCATCCTTACTCTTCCCGGGAAAATACCTGCCATAGGAAACTCTCTACCTTCAAAATCCACTATCTTTTTCATAAGATACATCAACCCGCCGCATTCGGCATAAATAGGCAGCCCCTGCTTGCTCTTTAATTTAATATCCGCCCTTAAATTTTCGTTGCCGGCGAGTTCTCCGGCAAACTTTTCCGGAAAACCCCCGCCGATGTAAACACCGCTAACACCTTTGGGTAAAGATTTACTTTTTAAAGGGCTGAAATATTTTAACCGCGCGCCGTAATGTTCTAAAATATCCAGGTTGTCAGCATAATAGAAATGAAAACATTTATCCCGCGCCACAGCAATATTAACTTCCTTTTTACCAGGAGGCTGCTGATAAATCGTCTTTCTGAAATCAGGCAGCGCGTCCGCTGTCTTCGCGATAGTAATCAATCTATCAATATCAATATATTGCTCAATAATTTCAGCTATTTTTTTATATATTTTTCTGCTGTTTACTTCCTGCACCGGAGTAAGCCCCAGATGCCGCTCCGGCATGGAAATCAGCGCGTTCTTGGGGAAATATCCTAACACCTCTATTCCGCTTTTCTGCTCTACGCTCTGTTTCGCGATTTTGTAATGCGATTGAGACGCTATTTTATTTAAAATACACCCGGCAATCCGTACTTTTAAATCAAATTTTTTATACCCTAACGCCGCGGCGCCCGCGCTGCCGGACATCTTGCCGCAGTCAATTACAAGAATTACCGGAGACCTTAATATCTTTGCCGTATGGGCAGTGCTTCCTACTTCCGGGTTCACGACTGAGCCGTCGTATAAACCCATAACTCCTTCAATAACTGATAAATCAGCTGTTTGTGCCTGATGTTCAAACAATTCAAGCAAAACATCTTGAGAAAGCATAAACGAATCAAGGTTGCGGCAGACGCGGCCGGCAATCTTTGAATGAAACGCGGAGTCAATATAATCCGGGCCTATCTTATACGGCTGAACAGCCAAGCCTCTTTTTTTCAGCGCCGAAATTAATCCAATCGTTAATGTTGTTTTCCCAACACCGCTATGCGTTCCGGCTATAATAATACGAGGATAAATCTTTTTCATAAACCGCCTACTGTTTTTGAACTTCTTTCCACTCATACAACTTCCTAATTGCCTTCCCTGAATCAAGAGTATCTTTTGATAATGCTATGCCTTTATTAATATCTTTTGCTTTACCCGAAATATACAAAACAGCCGCCGCGTTTAAACACAAAATATCACGCTTCGCACCCGGTAGTTTTCCGGAAAGAAGCTCGCGAAATGTTTTTGCCTCCAAGGTACGATTTTCTTCCGGAAAAAGATCTTCTTCCCGAACACGCTCGATTCCAAAATCCTCAGGAGAAAAACTATATTCTTCGATACTGCCATCCTGATTTAATTCACTTACAACCGTCTCGCCTAAAGTAGATAACTCATCCATGCCTTTACTCTTATCATCATTAAAACCATGAACTACTAATGCCCGCTTATAACCCGTTTCCCGCATTACCCGCGCAACCAGTTTAACTTTGCCCGAAGAATAAACACCCCTGACAGCGTGTGACGGCAAAACCGGATTTGCCAACGAAGCCGCGATATTCAGGACAGTACCAAACCTTATCTGAGATAATATCCTGCCCAGGCCTCCCTGAGGATGAACGTTAACGCTCATCCCATTGAAAATGCCGATACCGCACTGTTCGATACTTCGCTGCACCACATCATGCGAACACTCTACATTAATACCCAACTCCTCTAAGATATCAACAGTACCGCAACAGGAAGTAATTGCCCGCGCGCCATGCCTGGCTATAGGAACACCATTGGCCGCGGCAACTATCGCGGCTGCCGTACTGATATTAAAAGTTTTCAACTCATCCATACCGGTTCCGCAGTTTTCCATAAGCGGAGAATCAACCCGGGGAGAAACTTTAACTGTGTCGATTTCATAAATAGCTTCCCAAGCGCCGGCTATTTCTTCGGGAGTTTCTCCCTTAGCTGTTAAAGCGGCAAGAAACGCCCCTTGCTGTAATTCCGGCTGAGTATTCTCTAAAACATCAACGAACATATCTTTAATTTTTTCTCTGGATAAATCTTTACCCTGAATTAAATAATGAACACCTAAGCCAAACTCTTTTATATCCATGTTTATTCTCCTTTACGAAAAATCATTAATAATAACTTTCATCCCTTGCTTATTTTTCACTATCTCAAAAGCCTTATGTATTTCATCCAAAGGAAAATGATGAGTTATCAATGGTTTGATTTCTATTTTGTTTTCAGCCAGTAAAGTAAGCGCTTCTCGATTTTGCTCTACGGTACACCCGTAAGCCCCTTGAATCATCAGCTCTTTATAATGAATCGAACTGTAATCAACTGTTGTTTTATTTTCTCCCATAAGCCCGGAAAAAAATACCATTCGGCCTCTTTTAGCCAACACCTCAATGCCTTGTTGTGGAATAGCAGATTCAGTGCAAGCTGAAATTATGAAATCAACCCCTCTGCCATTAGCAGCCTCGTTAATGACAGAAAAAACATCATCTATTCCCCAATTCAACAAATGGCCAATGCCGTATTGAGAAACAAATTCTAAGCGTTGTTTATCTTTTTCAACTAAAAATATTTTTGCTGCTTTCTTGTATTTCAACAATTGCGCCAATAAACAACCAATCGGCCCGGCGCCGAATACAACAGCCATGTCGCCCGCCCTAAACCTTCCCACTGTCAAAGCATTAATACAACAAGCTATCGGTTCAGCAAAGCAAGCTTTTTCAAAAGAAAGCGAATCCGGAATTATATTAACAACACCGGCCTCAATTCCTTTATGAGGAACCAAAATTTCCTGAGCCATCCCTCCATTAAGATGAAATCCGCTAATCCGCATCTCATCACACATATTATCGTTACCTTCACGGCAATAACGGCACTTACCGCAAGGCACTCCGGGCGCCACCTGAACCCGATCGCCTTTTTTAAAACCCTTAACATCTCTGCCTATCTTAACAACAACACCCGCGAGTTCATGGCCTAATACCCTTGGCAAGATCAAATCACGATGCCCGTGATATAACATCTTCAAATCAGATGAACATAAAGAACATGCCTCGACCCTGACAATAATATCACCGCAGCCACATAAAGGCGCGGCTATATCAGATATAGTCATATCACCTGTTTTATTCAATTGAGCCGCTTTCATAAATTTAGTATCTCATTCAAAAACTTCATATTTAGATTCTTTCTTAAGAGCTTAGCTATTTTATCATATTCTCTATCCTGGGAAAAACTATCTTTGCCGTTGTTCACGGCCAGCCCTCTTTTTTTTCTCAAACGATTCAGGAAATCCCCGCGAAAATCAAAACAGTCAAAAATGCCATGAACATAAGTGCCCCAGACATTACCAGGATTATTACACGCGCCGTCTTTAACATTTGTTTTTTTGCCGCCGCGGTTATTCAGCACAAACATAGGTTTACATCCATTTAATCCGCGAGTATGCCCATGATGGATTTCGTATCCTTTAACAGAAAAACCTTCGGATACTGATTTACCTTCTACCTGAATAGTTACTTTTTCTTTTTGAAAACGGCTTTCAATATCAAGCAACCCTAACCCATTAACCGCACCTTTTTTTTCTATGCCGAGAGTATCAACTATTCTTTTGCCGAGCATCTGGTATCCTCCGCAAATACCAACAACCGCGCACCCGCAGGCGGCTTTCTTTTTAATTATTTCACCTATTCCGCTCCGGCCGATAAACGCGAGGTCAGCTAATGTATTTTTACTTCCCGGGAGGATAATACAATCAGCTTTTGATATAATATTTTTCTCAAGAGTATAGCAAACATTAACACCCTGTTCTCTTTCTAAAATATCAAAATCAGTAA
>DAOVNL010000166.1 GCA_030630245.1 Candidatus Omnitrophota bacterium
CTTGCAACTTATTTGACTAAAACTGTGAATTTCACTTAAAAATTTCCCGACCACCTTCCAACCTAAACAAGAAAGAACCAACTTTTCCTCTGAATATACCCCCACTTCAATATTTACTCGCATAATTTATGCCAAATTTAGTATTATTTTGTTTCAAAAGCACAACTGATTTATTCACAAAATATTAAGGTAATTTAAAAAGGAAATATAGACTATTTACTCCATAAAAGATGTTTAGTATTTTAAACACATTTACAGGATAACCTTATATATATACATTTTTTAAGATGGTTTAAGGCAAGTATTACAAAATAGGGAGTTTTGCCGAATCAAAGTCTCTTCCTAAAAATTCCCAGGACAAAAAAGACACCATAGGTAATATGGCTTGATATTCTGGCCGCACTCACAGGAAGAATAGGCTTTAAAGTCTCAATTGAAATTTTCCAGCTTCTTTGCCTAAGCAGATCTATTGATGTAGTAAGCAGTATCAAAGCAAAATAAAATAAAAGCGAGGCTAAATATAACAAAGCAAAGTCAGTAAAGACAAATGAAGCGATTGCCCCAAGAACAATATAGGCTAAAAACAGGACAGGTAAATGAGTAAGGATTTCAAAAGTTTTATGGGACAGTCTTTTCGCGAAACATCCTTTATGCAGCGCATAATCGGCAATCTGCCTTATATGCCAGTTGCCGAGATCATATTCGCTTATTTTTTGCTCATTAAGAGAATCTATTTCCAACAGCTGAATTCCCGCGTCAAAATTATAAATGCGGTTTTGGCCTCTTTCCCTGATCCAGGCAACTTTACCTGTAGTAAATATCGGCATTTTCCTGCCGTGTGATGTTATCTGAAAACGCAGCACGTCTCCCGGAATTATCGGTTTATCGAAAACAGCCTTAAATCCCCTCCGGCTTGAATCAATTACCATCATCTCGCCGCTCTGATTATCTACCCGGGAATAAAATTCTCCGCTGATTACAGAATCTACCCTTTTATATTTTCTTTTATCACTCAACATAGCAGAACCTCAAAAGCCTCAATTCCTATACCTTAAAATATTTACTTTAAGGCTCAGGTATAATCTTTTTATATATTTTAAGCAGGATGTCAACGTTTTTAAATACCTGCCGCGCCTCACCCATCAGATTCTCCGAATTCCCCATTACAAAAAAACCGTCCTGGATAAGCGCCCCGTGAAACTTCATAATTAAATATTCCTGCAAACTACGGTTAAAATAAATAAATACATTCCTGCAGATTACCATATCCACACCCATGATCCCGGGGTCATGAATAAGGTTAAGCTCTTTAAAATGAACAAATTCCTGCACATGCGGCACTATCTGAAACTCATCCTTGATCGGAATAAAAAAGCGGCGCAGATACTGCGGCTTCAGATCTTTCACGCTCATCTGATCGTACCTGCCGGATTTACCTTTTGCCAAGCAGTCTTTATCGATATCCGTAGCGATGATTTCAACGTTTATTTCTACTTCTTCTTTCTCCAGCAGCTCATAAAGCATAATTGCCAGAGAATACGGCTCCTCACCGTGAGAACATCCCGCGCTCCAAACCCTGATCTTTCTAATCCCCGCCTCTTGCTGTTTTTTGCGTGCTATAAGTTCCGGCAGTATTTGCGTTCTCAGTTTATCCCATACTGCATGATCGCGGAAAAACGAAGATACATTGATGGTTAAAACCTCGAAAAGCTTTTCATATTCTTCCGGCGAATGGATTAAAACCTGCAGGTACTTAGAGTAAGAGTTAACGTTACGCGCGCGCATTCTCAAAGCAATTCTTCTTTTTAATACCTTATCCCGGTAATGGGAGAAATCCGCGCCTCTATCCGCTTTTATCTGCTCCATTAATAATTTATAAGCCTGATCCCTGTCCTGGCCTTCCTTATGGCGGGGCTTTTTAGCAATAACATTTATTGCCTTCATCAGCTCTTTGAGTATCAAAGAGGACTGCTCTACTCTTACCTGCTCTATAATCGTATGAATTGCCCCTGAATCCGTGGTTACATATTTGGCGGGTAATCTCGAAAGGGCATAGGCAATAACATTTTGACGGCAAATCTCACATGTGCAGATATCAAAACGCAGGGCAAGCATTTCATCAAGATACTTTTTTACAATATCTTCCATGATGTTACGGGCTTGCATTTATTTTAACTCCCTTTGCTTATACTTAACTTTGAACTTACTGATGTACAGGATGTTTCCGCAGGTACTCTAATACGCTCATCAATTCTTTGAGGATCTCAGAAGATCTTTCAACTCTTACTTGTTCCATCAATATGTACATGCCGCCGCTATCACTTGTAACATATTTGGCGGGAAGATTGTTTAAGACACGGGCCATGATCTCATCGATACATTTACTGCATCTACACAGTTCCGGCCTGTTGGCCATAATATCATCCAGATAATTCTTAACTATTTCCTCCATGATATTATGGGCGTTCATCACCGAAGTGCTCCCTGTATCTTTTTCTGCAATTTTGTGATATTTTTAAGCTGTTTGCGCATTGCTTCCGCGATCTGTTTAACTGTGCTCGGCTCAAGCACGAGGAAAAACGAACCGTTTATCTTCCTCTCCTCATCCCTGAATGTCATCGTATGCACGTAAATAGTGTCGTCATCATTGAAATTTGCCATACCCAGCTTAAGTACTTCCTTAAGAGGACCGCTTGAAAGAACAGGAATGGAAGGGATCACCGAGACTTCCATAAGCAGACTCATCGCGCCCGCATAAGCAGAAACAACAACATTACCGATCTCCTTTATCGTAGAAACCCCGAGCTCAGTCAGGAAGCCTGCTGAATGCTTGCTTTTGGCGGCAAAAATTGAAACAAATTCATAAGCGCTTTTTTCTCTGAACAAAAGAGAAACCTGCCCGAAAATTCCTGAAAGAATCCGGCAATGCACTCCAATAACAATATTATTTCTTCTTTTGAGCAGTCCCTCTATTTCTTTAAACTTAACGATATCCAAGATAGGCGCTTCCAGATCAATAGACCGCTTAATCATCTGAGAAAATGCGTGCGTAGAATTGCAGGCACAGATACTGCCTACTTCAATTATGATATCTTTTTCAGTAACCGTATTTTTGTTCTTCATTATTCCCCTTAACGCGCTTTGTTACTATCAAATCCATAATGTAGTTTAACACTCATCTCTCTGTTTTGCAAACGATTTCATTAATCCACAATCTACAAATAATCAACGATTAAAGGATGACAACTCGCTTCGCTCTTTAGGACAAAAAATAAATCAATCCAGAATATCGATAATACTTTGCATATCC
>DAOVNL010000056.1 GCA_030630245.1 Candidatus Omnitrophota bacterium
AATTTCTTGTTAAGAGGCTTTAATACTGTTTCCGCTTTACTTACAATATCCACAAGATCAATTGTACAGCGGCCGCAAGTGGGACATGAAATGATTTCTATTCCTTCATTTAAAAGGCCAAGCGCTGATAATATCCGCTTGCCTGCTTCAACCTCCTTCACGGGATCCGCGGTTAAAGAAACACGCAAGGTATCTCCAATGCCTTCAAGGAGCAAACAACCCAGAGCAATACTTGATTTAACTATGCCCTCCTGTTCCGGGCCCGCGGCTGTAAGGCCAAGATGAAGAGGAGCATCACTTAAACGCGCGAACCTGCGGTAAGCCTCAATAGTGCTTAAAACATCATGCGTTTTAAAAGAAAAAATCATATCATGAAATTTAAATTGCTTAAATAACCGCTCATAGAAAAAAGCCGCTTTAAGCATATCACCGACAACACCGCCGGACTTGCTCCTTTTCACAGACCCGGAATTAAGCCCGATTCTTATAGGTATTCTTTTTTCTTTAGCTTGCTTTAAAACCGCTTCTATGTGGGATTTTTTCTGAATATTACCGGGGTTCAGCCTTATTTTATCCGCGCCGTTTTCGATCGACAAAAGTGCCAGGCGGTAATCAAAATGAATATCGGCAACAAGCGGTAGTGTTACTTTCTTTTTTATACCGCGGATTGCCTTTGCCGCTTCTTTATCAGGCACGGCAACCCTTATTATCCGGCACCCCAGCCTTTCTAACTTTTTAATCTGCGCGACGGTTGCCTTTACATCCTTAGTATCAGTCGTTGTCATTGACTGGATGCTGATCGGGGCTTTACCTCCGATAAAAACATTCCCTGCTTTTATTTTTTTTGACCTTCTGCGAATTATGCGCATATTCATTTTCCGTTTAAAAACCTGAGCGCTTTTTCAAAAGCGCCTATCCTTACCAGGTCATTATAAAAAACAAATACCATTAAAACAACAAGCATAGATAAACCAACACGTGTAGCAATTTCCTGCACTTTCATGCTCACAGGCTTTCCTCTTATTTTTTCGCACAATAGAAACAGAAGATGCCCTCCGTCAAGAACAGGGATGGGAAACAGATTTATTATTGCCAGGCTTACGCTTAAAGCAGCCATTATCTGCAGCAAATAAACAAATCCCAGCCTTGCCGCTTCCCCTGTGATTTTAAAAATAACAACCGGCCCGGCCAATGACTCCCGCACCGACATTTTTCCTATCGCCATCCTGTATAGCGAAAAATATGTTATTTTTGTCAGGATTATGACACGTTCTGTCCCTTTCTGTATTGAGGCAATAATACCATGGCGGACAATCTTTGTCTCCTTAGAGGGCATTATGCCGATAAGGCCGATTTTAATATCATCGCCAAAAATATTCCTGGTGATTTCTACCTTAGGCTTTAAACTCAAATCAAAAATCTTATCCTGCCGCCGTATCTTAATGCTGATTTCCTTTTCCCCGGTTTTTTTGTATATAATAGCAGAAAGTTCCTCCCAAAATTCAACCTTCCGGCCGTCTACAGAAAGGATGCGGTCCCCAACGTGTATCCCTGCCGTTTGCGCTGGATACTTATCTTTAAGCTCACCGATCTTCGCGGTTAAATTAGGCATTCCGAGAAAAAACACAAGACTGAAAAGCAGAAAAGCTACAAAATAATTAAAAGCAGGGCCTGCCGCTACAATTGCCGCGCGCTCTCCCGTAGTCTTTGACAGAAATTCCCACGATTGCCCATCACGCTTTTCCTCAGGGTTATCTCCGGAAAGTTTAATATAACCGCCCAAAGGAACAAGAGAAACGCGGTACTCTGTATCTCCTTTTTTTATCCCATACAATTTTTTACCAAAACCGATAGAGAATATCTCTACGCGCACCCGCAATAATTTAGCCACAATAAAATGGCCGAACTCATGTACGAACACCAATACTCCCAGAACAAAAATAAACGCTAATATTGATAACAAAGTGATCCTGCCTCCCTTCTTGCCCACTTATCAAGACTGAAAATTTCATCCAGAGTCGGACATTTCACGAATTTATGTTTTTCCAAAACCCTTGAAATTACATCAGGGATTTTAAGAAAATTAATTTTTTCATTCAAGAACGCCTCAACAGCTATCTCATTAGCCGCGTTCATCACGCAACCGGCGCTGCCCCCAAGCTTAGCAACTTTTTTGGCGATCCCCAGACACTGAAACTTATTTAAATCAGGCTTAAAAAATGTTAAAGACTTTAAACTGAAAAAATCAGGCGCCTTAAGTTTATTCGCGCAGCGCAACGGATAATCAAGGGCGTATTGTATAGGCAATCTCATATCAGTTACCCCTAATTGAGCCAGTATCGAGCGATCACAAAATTCAACCATAGAGTGAATCAAAGCCTCAGGATGAATAACAATTTCTATGTTCTGGGGCGGAATATCGAAAAGCCACCTCGCTTCAATAATCTCAAGGCCTTTATTCATTAAAGTCGCTGAATCTATAGTTATTTTTTTGCCCATCTTCCATTTTGGATGTTTCAAGGCCATTTTCAAATTAACTTTTTCCAGGTCTTTTTTCGAAAAATCGCGGAAAGGGCCGCCTGTTCCCGTAAGGTAAATGCGCCTGAGAGAGTCTTTTTCCTCTTTATGCAGGCATTGAAAAATCGCGCTGTGCTCAGAATCAACAGGGATTATCCTCCCCTTATTTTTTTTAACAACCCGCATAAGGATTTCTCCGGCCATAACCAGAGGTTCCTTATTAGCCAAAGCTATAGTTTTTCCATGTTCAATCGCAAGAAGCGTAGGGACAAGGCTGACAGTACCCGCTGTGGCAATAACCAGGGTCTGAACCTGTTTATGCTTTGCGATTAACATTAGTCCCTTATCCTGAGTATAAACACGGATCCCGGACAAATCTACCAATTCCCGCAGTTTTTCAATACATTTTTCATCTTTTACGCTGATAAGCTTAGGCTGGAATAATTTTATCTGTTTAGCCAGCAAACGCATATTGCGATACGCGCTTAAGGCAATAACCCGAAAATCTCCGGGCCTTGAGTGAATTACCCGCAAGGTATTGGTGCCGATAGAACCGGTTGAACCTAAAATAGCAATATTTTTCATATATTATAAGGAACCAACTTAAAATAAATCACATAATAGTAGAAAAAAGGACTGGCAAAAATAATACTATCTATAATATCCAGAACCCCTCCCAATCCCGGCAAATGGCCTCCGCTGTCCTTGACCCCGCAATCACGTTTAATCAAAGACTCGCAAAGGTCTCCGATCTGCGCGAGGAAACCGATCAGAATACCCAAGGCAAGCAGATGAATCAAAGGAATAAAAGGAAGATATAATTTACTTATTAACGCGGCGAATAAGCTAAAGACCAGTCCTCCAAAAGACCCTTCCAGTGTTTTTTTTGGGCTGATCCGTGTTATTAACAGATTTTTTCCCCTGGCAGTTCCCACTACATAGGCCCCGACATCACCTATTTTTGTCACCAGAAGCAAGAAAGCGGCCAGGAGTGTTCCATGAGGCAGAAATCTTATTTTAATCAGAAAAGAAAAAAACCAGCTTACATAAAAAATGCCGAACAGGGTTGTTGATATGCCCACAATTGCCTGTGAACTGTCTTTTCGAATGAACTGCAGGACAAAGAATATCAGTGTTGCCGTAGTTATGAAAAGCAATTCCCATCCCTTAGTCGGCTCAAACCTGAAATAAATACTGAGTGGTATAAATATGCCTATTAAAATTCCGAAGTATTTATAAATAAATATTCCTTTTTTTTCTATAAGGCCGTAAAACTCATATAGCCCCGTGCCGATAAGAAAAATAACTACAGACGCGTAAAACCACTTCGGTAAAAAGAATAACCCGAAGATTACAAAAGCAATAACACAAACCGCGGTCCATATTCTTTTTTTTAACGTTACTTTGCTCACCTGTTAAACCTCTTTTATTCAGCGCTATTTAATGTTCCCAAAACGCCTTTTCCGTTTTTGGAAATTATCAACAGCTTTTTTTAACTCAGCCTTATTGAAATCAGGCCACACCTTATCCGTTACATACAATTCACTGTAAGACAACTGCCAGAGCAAAAAATTACTCAGCCTCATCTCTCCGCCGGTACGGATCAAAAGATCCGGATCAGGAATACCGGCTGTATATAAATAGCCTGAAAAAATATCCTCGTTTAATTCAGTCTCAGTTAGCCGCTTATCTTTTATATCCCCGCATATTGATTTAACCGCCTCAATAATTTCAAGACGGGCGCCGTAATTTAAAGCCAGAACAAGGTTAAGCCCTGTGTTGCTCTTTGTCTGTTCTTTTGCCTTAGCAATAACCTCCCGGGCTTTTTTCGGTAATCTTTCAATATTGCCTATGGTTAAAAACCGGGCATTGTTTTTTTTCAGGTTGCGGATTTCCTTATCAAGAAACCAGCTTAAAAGGCCCATTAAAAAATTTATTTCCTTTTCAGGCCTTTTCCAGTTTTCGGTAGAAAAAGTATACAGGGTTAAAAACTTGACCCCCAAATCATCGCAGCATTTTACGATAGACTTTACTACTTCCGCGCCTTTTCTGTGACCGGCAATTCGAGGCAGTTTCCTCTCTTTAGCCCAGCGGCCGTTGCCGTCCATAATAATCGCGATATGCTTGGGGATAATCTTTTTTTCAGACATTTTTTCTATTCGTTAAGCACTAATCTCTATACGCTATTTTTTAAGAATGAAAACGATAATCAATATCCGGAAAAATGTTATCCTTTTCCTCAATGCTTCTCAGCCAACCCTCGTCAATATTATTTTCTCTTATCTGATAATAAAGTTTTGTAAAGTTCAGGACATGGGCTTTTGTTCTCTCAACCGCATATGAAGTATGCGTGCCGGTTTTTATAATAAATGCCCAATCAGAACTCTGCGCCAGCAGCAACTCTCTTAAGCCCTGGTTCAATGCCCTTAAAGTTAATACCTTTGCGTTGGGGTAGAGTTTTACCAATTCACTCATCCGCTCCGAGGCCTTATGCAAATGACGGTAAATCCAGTCATTTGAGCCTTCAAGCCAGAACTCCGAATATCCTTTCCATCCCCAGCTCGATAATGACGGGGTGATCACCTGATTCTTAGGATATTTCTCCAGGTACTCAGAAGGAGTTATCGTTTTTATCGTTTTTTGATCATAGGCAATTTTACGCAGCAGGTAATTCAGCCAATCCGGCCCCTCATACCACCAGTGGCCAAACAGCTCCGCGTCATAAGGCGAAACAATGATCGGTTTTCTTTTTATAATTCCGGCTACATATTCGACCTGCTTTTCGCGGTTGAACATGAAATTACCCGCGTGTATGGCCGCTGTTTCCTGGGCTTTGTCATTATTATATACCTGTTTATTATTAGTTTCACCGGTTATTCTATAATATTTAATGCCTGTATTAGTACGTATTCCGTCCGAATGAATATATGGCCTTATATAGTCAAAATCCAGGTCAAATCCTATATCTCTATAGAATTCGCGGTAATTCTCATCCCCCGGATATCCTTGTTTCGCGCTCCAGACCTGCTTTGAGGATTCAAGATCCCGCCCGAAACAGGCCACTCCTGATTTGCAGTAGACAGGAGCAAAAACTCCGTATTTAGGACGTGGTGTACCATGAAGTATTCCATGCGTATCCGTAAAAAAGTAGCGCAATCCGTTCTCGCGCAGAATCTCATCATCACCGGGGTTGTATCCGCATTCAGGAAGCCATATCCCCTTGGGTTGACGGTGGAAAACCTTTCGGTACTGATTAACGGCCGTACGTACCTGGGCCATGACAGAGGCCTTGCATACATCCATCAGAGGGAAAAATCCATGCGTTGCTCCGCATGTCATAATTTCCAGTTTTCCCGCGTCCTGAACTCTTTTGAAACCCTCGACTATATTACGATTGTATTTATCAACAAAGAAGTACCGAGCCTGGTTAAATTTACTTAAATACATCAAAGCCAGCCTGTTAAATTCAGGCTGCCATCTGGTCCTTTCAACTTCACGGCTCGCCAGTTCTATCAATTTCTCGATATGATGCACATATCTGTGCTGCAGGAGTGGGTCAAGAA
>DAOVNL010000052.1 GCA_030630245.1 Candidatus Omnitrophota bacterium
ATAAAAGTACCTGGTTATATTGCTCTGATTTTCGGTGCTATCGCTGCTGCGAGTGCTCCGGCAGCAATTATTATGGTAGTCAGAGAATATAAAGCACGGGGTAAATTTGTCGATGTGCTTCTGGGAGTTGTCGCTTTAGACGATGCCTGGGGGTTGATCATTTTTTCCATATCTCTGGCAGTATCCAAGGCAATGTACGCGCATCTTTCAACAAGCCTGGTAAATGTTGTCCTGAGCGCACTGATGGAAATAGCCAAGTCATTTCTTTTAGGCGGTGTTTTAGGTTTTCTTTTGAGCCGTCTTGGAAAGTTTCTTAAAAATCAAACTGATCTTCTTATCTTTACCCTGGGGATAATATTTGTAACTACCGGCCTTGCCTTGCATTTCCATGCGTCTGTATTACTTAGCTGTATGTTTTTAGCCGCAGTAGTAGTCAATTTAAATAATGAGAGTTTTAAATTTTTTGATGTATTAGGTGGCATTGATTGGCCGATTTACCTGATATTTTTTGTCTTAGCCGGAGCCAACCTGGAAATAGACCTTTTGATGAAAATCGGAGTTATGGGAATAGTTTACCTGGTTTTTCGCGTGCTGGGAAAATTTATCGGTACTTGCCTGGGAGCGGCGATTGCCCGCTCCGATGCTGACATAAAAAAATATCTAAGCTTTGGACTGTTTCCCCAGGCTGGAGTTGCCTTAGGGATGGCTTTAATTGCCAAAGAGCAGTTTCCCCAAGCCGGCGGCATAATTTTTACCACGGTTGCTGCGACAACTGTTGTTTATGAAATCATCGGCCCGTTTTTTGTAAAGATGGCATTACATAAGACTAACCAGATCCATTCAGATTAATAGATTGTTTGATTATTTGGGGGAGATAATATGCAGGTAAAAAATAACATGCAGACCAAGGTGATTTCGGTTAAAAGGGGGACGACCCTTGCACAATTGCTTGATTTATTCAGTAGTTTTCACAGTTTTCCTGTGGTGCCGGTAGTAGATGATGATAATACATTGCTCGGGATTGTTCATATCCAGTCATTTTTTGAGATATTTAAACCGTATCATCATGACCTGCTCATGCGCAACCCTTTGTCTATGATCAGCCGGGAGCCGGCGAATATTTTTGATGTTGATATAGAAGAAGGTATGGGGCTGTTGGTAATCGTTGCCGATATTATGGATACAAAGATAGTCAAGATAGAACAGGAAGAAGACTTAAAGAAAGCCTATGACCTGATGCAGCTGCATAAGAGAGAGGCTATCCCTGTGGTGGATAAAGATAAAAAGCTTGTGGGGATAATCGGTATTTTTGATATAGTCATGAAGATTTTTAAAGAAAAAGGACTTGTGTAAATGAATGTAATCCTTGGAATAAGTTTGATTTTATTATTCGGGGTTTTCTCGGGAAAGGTTGCTGAGAAAATAAAAACTCCCGCTATAACAGCGTATCTTGTTTTAGGGATACTTATCGGCCCTTATTTTGCCGGATTTGTTTCGCTGAGTGTAATTAAATTCTCCGGGATTATTTCTAATTTTGCCTTAAGCCTGATCGCTTTCAGTATCGGTCAGAATTTTTCTTTACAGATTTTTAAACAAATCGGCAAACAAGTTCTCTGGATCTCTGTTTTAGCCGCGTTCGGGGCATGGCTGTTTGTTGTTATCGGCATGCTTATGCTCGGCCTTCCTTTATATGTAGCCTTGATTTTCGGTGCTATTGCTACTGCTACTGCTCCGGCAGCACTTATAATGGTGATCAGACAATATAAAGCGAGAGGTAAATTTACCGATATTCTCATGGGGGTTGTCGCTATTGATGATGCCTGGGGATTGATCATGTTTTCCGTTTGCCTGGCTTTTGCCCAAAAGATCCATTTTAACCAGGCAACAAGTATGCTTCAGGTAATTTTTGGTTCTATGCTTGAAATAGGATTGTCTTTATTCATGGGGGCAATAATAGGCTGGATTTTCTGTACATTTGCTTACCATATCCGCAATCAAAGAGATCTTTTAATTTATACTGTGGGTACTATTTTTTTTACAGCAGGCCTTGCTTTGCATTTTCATCTTTCTGTCCTGCTTGCATGCATGATTTTATCAACAGTCATTGTAAATATACATGAAGAGAGTTTCCGGTTTTTTGACGTGCTGCAAACTATTGATTGGCCGATATATCTTATATTTTTTGTCCTTGCCGGAGCTAACCTGGAAATCGAAATTCTCAAGCATGTCGGTTTTATTGGCGTGGTCTATTTTGTTGCGCGTGTACTCGGAAAATGTATCGGCACCTATTTCGGGGCGATTTTTTCCCAGTCCGGACGTGACGTAAGACACTATATGGGTATTGCGCAAATGCCTCAGGCCGGTGTTGCCTTAGGGATGGCCTTGATCGCCAAAAGCGTTTTCCCTGAGCTGGGAAGCCTGGTATTTACGGCGATCGCCGCGACAACGATTATTTATGAAATTATCGGCCCGTTTTTTGTGAAAATTTCCTTATATAAAACAAATCAGATACAAGCACGTTAAAAAGTTTAGTTTTTTTACAAAAGTGCTTTTTTTGCGATATACTTCCACTTTCCCTTTGCAAGATTTTCCAGGCGGATATTTCCGAATTGAATGCGCTTAAGATAAATAAGCGGATGCCCCATGGCATCAAAGATCTTCCTTATTTCTCTTTTTTTCCCTTCGTGCAAGGTAAGCGTTAACTGTGTTTTTAATGAAGCGCGGCTTAGTACCTTGATCTTGCACGCAGAGGTTCTGTAGTCGTCGATCTTTAGGCCGCCTTTTTCTACCCTCTCAACAGTCGCTTGCCGCAGGTTGCCTTTTATGCAGGCCTCGTAGACCCGATTTATTTCATGTTTTGGGTGCAGGAGTTTTTGCGCTATGGCTCCGTCGTTTGTTAAAATCAGAAGCCCCTCGGTGTTTTTGTCTAAGCGGCCGACAGGAAAAACCCGCACGGGAAATTTCGGCAGGATGTCAAATATGGTTTTTTCGGCAAACCTGTCCTTTGTTGTGGTTATGCACCCTTTAGGCTTGTGAAATACTATGTATACATTTTTTTCCTTTTTAATGGGCCGGTTGTTTACCAGGATAGCGTCTTTGCTTAGATCAGCCTGTGTGCCCAGGGCGGTTACAGTAACGCCGTTTAGTTTTACCTTGCCTGATGAGATCAGCTCGTCCGCTTTGCGGCGCGAGCTAATACCGCTTTTTGAAATGATCTTGTTTAGTCTTTCTTTCATGGTATATTCTTTTTTCCCGCCATTACCTTACCATGAAAGAATCAAGTTGACAAGGCGCGTGTTTTTAGTTTACACTAAACATCAATATAACTTAGTGAATAACTATAAAGCTAAGTTGTTATTTGGAATTTACCCGGTATTGATTTCCGATACAGATTGCTTTAAAAAAATATTGCTGGGTTAAATGCGCCTGCATTAGTTATGTTCGCTTTTCCATTTGCGCCATAACTTATGCGCTTATTAAAGGAGGACATATGCTCGCCAAGGATATCATGACCAAAAGTATTAAATCAGTGTCGTCGCAGTTAGCGATCCGTGAATTCGCCTCGTTTTTAATAAAAGAAAATATAAGTGGAGCCCCTGTCATAGATGAAAACGGAAAATTTTTAGGTATTGCCACAGAAGAAGACCTTATATTTCAGGATAAAAAGATCAATCTTCCGGCATTTTTGAATTTATTTGCCAATATTGTGCCCTTAGGGGTAGCGCAGACAGAGGAAGAGCTTAAAAAAATTGCCGGCACAAAGCTCAAAGATGTAATGCAGACTCAGCCCCAGACGATAACACCGCAGACCACAACCGAGGAAATAGCTACGATTATGAGTGAAAATAAAAATTACTACCTTGTGGTTCTTGAAAAAGGGGCAGTGGCCGGAGTTGTAACAAAAAGGGATTTGATCAAAGCGGTTGCTAAGGGAAAGATTTGGTAAATAAAGTTAAACAATGTTTAAGATACTTTTAAAATCTATAGTTGTATCGGTTACCTTTCTTGCCGGGTTTTTGCTCATGAATACTTATGTTTTTCAAAAGATCAAGCATAAAAAAATCTATTGTTTCTTTCTTGAATTGATCTATTTTCTGGCATACTGGATATTTATTTATAACAGAATTCTATAGGAAGCGAGTTTAGATGAAAAAAATAGTATTATTAATTGGATTATTTTTAATAATGGGCTGTGATCAGGCAGTAGGCCAGGGGCCGAAGGAGGGCAGCATTGACTGGATCACCGACTTGTCTGCTGCTAAGGAAATGGCTAAGTCTGAGGGAAAACCAATGTTTATAGATTTTCATGCGGATTGGTGCAGCTGGTGCCGGCGCATGGATGTTGATACCTACACTGATTTAAAAGTTGCTGAGCTGGCCAAACAATTGATTTGTGTTAAAATTGATACGGATGAGCAGCCTGATGTGGCGGAGAATTATAGGATCAGAGGATTACCCACGACTGTGTTCTTGACCTCAGAGGCTAAAAAGATCGATATTATAGCGGGATATTTGCCTCCTGAAGAATTTTTGAAACAGATGGAAATTGCATTAAAGACGCGATAACTAACCCGGCTATGCCTCTTCACGCAAGATGTTAAAGAAACAAAAGATTATCTTAATCGTGTCTGTGTGTGTTTTTGCGGTTATACTGTTATGGCTGGCAACTCCAGTGCGGATTCTGGCTGTTAATTCCAAGCTGATTCTTGTTGAAGTCGTAAAAACTCAAGAGCAAAGGCAGAAAGGCCTGCAGAATAGATCCCGCCTTAAGAAAAACCGGGGAATGCTTTTTATTTTTAAAGAAGAAGGCTTTCATGCTTTTTGGATGAAAGATACTTATATCCCTTTAGACATAGCTTTTATTGACCGCAATAAAGTCATAATTGATATTCAGCAAATGATTCCGCTTGATACGCGGATTCGGTATGAGCCCGCTAAAAAAGCCAGGTATGCTTTGGAAGTAAATGCGGGGTGGATGGAGGAAAATAACATTCAGGTCAATGAAAAGGTGTTTTTTTGGTAATGCCCTGGCCGGCAAAACGGCATAGCGGAGTAAAAAAGAAAAAATTGACTTGAAAAGTGTTTTTTGTTAATATAATATTTTCTGAGCGGCTAATAATAAAGGAGAAAAACTTGGGTATAGGTAAGAAGATTCTTATTATAGATGATGATGCGGCATCAGCATTGGAAATCAAAGAGTTTCTGGAAACAAAGGGATATACTGTGGCTCATGTCAGCGACGGTTCGCAGGCTTTCGGCACGATCAAGGAAACAAGGCCGGATTTGATTCTGCTTGACATTATAATGCCTGTGGTTGACGGCTTTACCATTGCCAAGCAGATCCACTGCGATGAACAGACAAAAGACATACCGATTGTTGTGTTTTCCGTGCGGGAAGGCATGAAGGAACTTTTTGCAATAGAAGGAATTAAGGAGTATCTGGTAAAACCGGTAGATAAGGAAAAATTACTTGAAACAATTTTGAGAAAACTGGGGCAGTAAAGAGTCGCAGGAAAAGAGATTGAAACTTCTGGAAACATTCCCTTCCTTGGTTTATAAAAATTAAAAAATTACTTGACAAAATTTTTTTTTATGGTATATTTTAAACTTTACGCACCATAAATTTTTGTTGTTTTTTAAATATGTTTGGCGCCTAAAAAGCGCTGCTGTAGCTCAGTCGGCAGAGTACATCCTTGGTAAGGATGAGGCATGGGTTCGATTCCCGTCAGCAGCTTTAATTAATGCAGGAGGTGCATAATGGCGAAAGAGAAATTCCAGAGGAATAAAACACATGTCAACATAGGAACAATCGGACACGTTGACCATGGTAAGACAACATTAACAGCGGCAATTACGCATATTCTAGCTAAGAAGGGATTAGCACAGGCAAAGAGGTATGACGAAATTGATAATGCTCCGGAAGAGAAGGAAAGGGGAGTAACGATCAATGTTCACCATGCTGAATATGAAACGGAAAAGCGTCATTACGCGCACGTAGATTGTCCCGGGCATGCTGATTATATCAAGAACATGATCACCGGAGCGGCGCAGATGGACGGAGCGGTCTTGGTGGTATCAGCGCCGGATGGCCCTATGCCTCAGACACGCGAACACATTCTCCTGGCAAGACAGGTAAACGTCCCCGCGCTTGTGGTATATATGAACAAGACAGATATGGTAGATGATCCGGAACTGATCGAGCTGGTAGAGCTTGAGATCCGCGATTTGTTGACCAAGTATGAATTTCCCGGAGACAAGATTCCAATAATTAA
>DAOVNL010000207.1 GCA_030630245.1 Candidatus Omnitrophota bacterium
ATTCATTTCTCCTTTTAGCGCCTCAAACATTACATCAAGCGGCGCGTCAATACCGCTCCAGTGCTCGAACGCAAGCGCCCCCTGATACAAAAGCATTTTCAGGCCGTTACGGCAGCGTAATCCCTTATCCTGAGCAAGCAAAAGCAGTTTAGTATACGCGGGATTATAGATCAGATCATATACAAAAAGATCCCTACGCAGCATTTGCTCTGTAATAAGCAGCGGATCATCTTCTCTCATCCCCACCGGAGAAGCGTTGACCAGCAAGGTTTTATCATTAAGGTTTAATGCCTTGATTGAATCTACAGCATAGGCCGCGCATCCTGAACCCCAGGAATTTACAGATCTTGCCAATGATTCTGCCTTTTGCTTATCAATATCATATATAACAATTTCTTCCGCTTTTTTTGTTTTTAAAGCATAGGCTACGGCTCTGGCGGCTCCCCCGGCTCCGATCATGCCTACTTTGTCTGTATTTACATCCAGCTCGGTTATGTGACGGGCAAAGCCGGAAAAATCGGTATTAAACCCTTTAAACTCGCTGCCATTGTGAACGATGACGGTATTGACCGCTTTGATATCAGCGGCAGCGGGGGATTTTTCATCTAAGAATTCAAGCACCGCTTCTTTATGCGGAATGGTTACATTAAAACCATGCAGATCATCAAAAGAAAATTCTTCACCGTTAATATCCCTTAAGGGTATAATCCTGTGAAAGAAATATTTCAGCTCTTGAGGATTTATTTCAAAGAGCTTATATTCGGCATTCATTCCCAAATGAGAAAAAGCGGCATTATGCATTGCCGCGGAAAAACTGTGCTTAACCGGATATCCGATAAGGCCGTATATTTGCTTTCTTTTTGATTCCATGTTTTCCTGTCTTTAATTCAGGATATCATCAAAGCCGTATTGCTTTAGCTCCTTTAGCTTTAAACAGCACTCTGTTTATGCCGTTAAGATAGGCCTTGGCCGACGCTTCAATAATATCAGTACTCGCGGCACGCGCCGCGATCTCTTCCTGTTTAATCTTCAGCTTTACATTAACCTCGCCCAACGCGTCTTTACCGCGGGTAATCGCCTGTATGGAGTAATCCAATAGTTTTGCTTTGGTACCGGTTATTTTTTCGATCGCCTTATAACAAGCATCTACCGGGCCGTCGCCGTTTGATGTTTTCTTAAATATCTTTTTGTTTTTTTTAAGCCAAAGTGTTGCCTTAGGTTCAACACCTATGCCGCCGTAGAAATCCAGTCCCACAAGGCTCCAAATCTCGGGAACATCCTTCATCTGCTCCTCAACAATAGACATAAGATCTTCTTCAAAAACCTCTTTCTTTTTATCCGCGAGTTCTTTAAAACGTATGAACGCCTTTTGTAACTGTGCTTTATTCAGCTTAAACCCAATCTGCTCAAGCCGCCGCGAAAGCGCGTGCCGGCCTGAATGTTTGCCAAGTACAAGGCCCTCGCCGTAAAACCCGACATCTTCGGGGCTGATGATCTCATAGGTCTGTCTTTTTTTCAGCACCCCGTCCTGATGGATTCCTGCCTCATGCCGAAAAGCATTGCCTCCGACAATGGCTTTATTAGGGGCAACCACAAATCCGGTCAGCTTGCTTACCAGCCTGCTGGTTTTATAGATCTCTTTCGTATTAACAGCCGTGAAAAGATTTCTAAAATGATCTCTCCGGGTGCGCATGCTAAGAACGATCTCTTCTAAGGCAGCATTGCCCGCTCTTTCTCCAATGCCGTTGACCGTGCACTCAACCTGGCCTGCCCCGCTGCGGACGGCCGAAAGTGAATTAGCCACGGCAAGCCCCAGGTCATTATGACAATGCACGGCAATAACCGCCTTGTTTATGTTAGGCACATTATTGACTATCGCATGAATAAGCCCTCCGAATTCATCGGGCTGGGCAAAACCCACTGTATCGGGAATATTCACTGTTGCCGCTCCTGCCTTGATAACTCTTTCGATAACCCGGTAAAGAAACTCTCTTTCTGTACGCGAGGCATCTTCCGGAGAAAATTGGACATCGGCAGAGAATTTGCGCGCGTACTTAACCGCGGATTCAGCGATTTTGACTATTTCACTTTCCGCTTTCTTGAGTTTGTATTTCATATGAATTTTAGAGGTTGCCAGAAAAACATGAATACGCTTTCTTTTTGCCGGCTTTAACGCGTTAGCCGCGGCCTCTATATCTTTATTTAATGATCTTGCCAGGCCGCAAATAGTTGCTCCCTTTACCTTGCGGGCTATTTGCCGAACTGAATCAAAATCGCCCGGAGAAGAGACCGGGAATCCTGCTTCGATCACATCCACCCCAAGGCGCACCAGCTGATGCGCGATTTCAAGTTTCTCCTGTTCGTTGAGACTGGCTCCCGGAGCCTGCTCTCCATCTCTTAGCGTTGTATCGAATATAATTATTTTCTTCGCCATAACTAATCACCGTTTTAAATATGCTATTTCTTTTTACTTTTTACTTCCTTAAACTTCTTTAGCATCAATCCACTTCATCATCTTGCGCAGATCGCGTCCGACAACCTCAAGCGGATGGTTCCTTCCTTCTTCTTCCATTTTCTTGAAATTCTTTTTCCCGTTTTTACACTCATCCATCCATTCCCTGGCAAAACTCCCGTCCTGGATTTCACCCAGGATCTTTTTCATTTCAAGCTTCGTAGCATCAGTAACTATTCTCC
>DAOVNL010000164.1 GCA_030630245.1 Candidatus Omnitrophota bacterium
AAAATCTGTTCTTTTTTCTTTCTGTACTCAGCTATACGCAGTAAGGCAATTTCTATAGTACCGCTTTCTTCACCGGCAGCGATTAAAG
Organism: Candidatus Omnitrophota bacterium; assembly: GCA_030630245.1. Taxonomy (GTDB): domain Bacteria; phylum Omnitrophota; class Gorgyraeia; order B26-G9; family B26-G9; genus JAGLQQ01. Next base: position 89 of record DAOVNL010000164.1, read on the forward strand.
ACACGAACAGTTGAGAAAAAACATCCGGATGAGATACCAAAGCCGACGATAATGTTTTACCGTCTTTTATCTGAGATCGCAGACTGTTTATGACTCTCTTTAATCTGTAATTAGGAGTCTGATTGGCAAGAATTGTGAGCGCTTTTAATATAGGCACGCCGGATTTAAGCAATATGGATAACTGCCGGGCAAAAACTGTTATTTGTTTTGACGTTACGCGTCCCGGGAAAAACCCTTTCAGCCCGGCATCATTCGCGCTCTCCGGCCGGGCATCCTCAACTATCACGGGCATATAGCCCATTTTACTGATCTTATCGATTGCTTCTTCTTTAGAGCCTGCGGCAATCACCGAGGCAATAATCTTCCCCGGGCCTTTTTTGGCTTTATATCTGTACAACCCCATATTTTATATTCCTTATTTTTATTGACCCGCTTTGTTCAGAAATTCACTTAACCGGTTGCGCTCCGGATGCGGTAAATCCAGAAAACTTACGGCAATATTATAGGACTTCCCAACATCATCCGGATCACAGCGGACAACTCTCGCAAGACATTGAATATCCTCTTGCGTTTGCGGTAACTCCAACGACAGATCAATGGTTGTTCCCACAGTAAATGACCTATCAGTCTCAAAAAGTATGCCTCCCGCGCTTATGTTGATAGTCAGCCCTTGTATATCAAACTCGCTTTCATGTCCCGGCTTAAACCGGTTAAACCAGACAGGCGATTGAATGTTAACGCGGGCATATACGCGCCTATCCGGCATATCGAACTTCTCCAAGCTTTCCGGGATATACCCGAGTTCATTGATCTTCTCAAGCGCTTCCTCTGCGGTATTGGCATAGATCACCGCCTCGATCGGCTTTCCGTTTATTTGCCTTTTTGCCACATATTTATATGCTTGCATATATTTACCCCGCGGTTTATTTATTTATATATCGGCTAAGGCGTCTGCGTTCGGAATTAGGCAGATCCAGAAAACAAACCGCGACTTCATAGTCTTTATTGGCTATCACCTCGTTACAGCGTATAATTTTTGCCAGGCATTCAACATTTCTTGCCTCATCAGGCAGCTCAAGCTTCATTTCAATGATTTTACCGGAGGCAAAATATTCAGAGATATTAAAAAGCAAACCGCCGGCACTTATATTTTTTGTGACCCCGACCATTTCCGGCTCAAAATTAACTCCGGAGGTATTTTGGGCTGCCTTAAATATCTTAAAGCGGATATAAATACGGTCATCCATGCGCCCGTAAATACGCTTATCGGATGGCAGAGGGGATTTTTCTTTTTGAGGAACCTCGCTTTGCGGCCCCTCCGGCACAACTTCCAGCTCAGGTGTGCTTTCCCCGGGTATCTGGGGCGCTATTTCAAGCTTTTCTTTTTCCGCGCGCGTTTCTTTCGCGAACAAACCCGGCATTACTTCCTCTGACTGCGTAACACGAATTATCTCATCAGGGGTAGTTATCCCGGCTATTACTTTAAGCCATCCCTTTTGACGCAATGTTCTCATCCCGTCGGCAACAGCACGCTTTTTTATCTGATCGCTTGAAGCTTTTTGTGAAGTGAGCTCTTTGATCGGCTCATTCATGATGAGAATCTCATGAATTGCCGTCCGGCCGTAAAACCCGGTAAAATTACACTCCTGGCATCCTTTGCCGCGATAAATCTTTATCAGGCTCTGGTCATCATATCTAAGCTCTTTGGCGATCTGCTCTTTTATTCCCGCGATAGAATCATCATCCTCCTGCTTGCAGTGCGGGCAATTCACGCGTATTAATCTCTGCGCGATAAAAGCATCGACGCTTGATGCCACAAGATACGGCTCAAGGCCTATATCGACAAGACGGGTGATACCGCTTGCGGCATCATTAGTATGTAATGTGGAAAAAACAAGATGCCCTGTTAAAGCAACGCGGATAGCGATCTCCGCTGTTTCCAAATCTCTAACCTCTCCTACCATCATAACGTCAGGATCGTGGCGCAGCATACTGCGCAAACCCCTGGCAAAATCAAGTCCGACTTCAGGCGCGATCTGTATCTGGGTAATACCCTCAAGCTCATATTCTATAGGATCCTCAATGGTAATAATTTTGCGTTCATGCGTATTGATAGTGGAAAGACACGCGTAAAGAGTGGTTGTCTTTCCGCTTCCTGTCGGTCCTGTCACAAAGATTATGCCGTGCGGTTTACTGACAAGTTCTTTAAAAAAAGCCAGCTCGTACTCGTCAAGCCCCAGTTTTTCCAGACTAAAAAGCATAACCGCCGGCAGTATTCTGATAACCACACTCTCCCCGTGCGGAGTAGGTATAAAAGAAACCCTCAGGTCAAGTTTCTGATCCCCAACTTTCACAATAGCGCGTCCATCCTGAGGAACCCGCCTTTCAACAATATTCAGGTTTGACATCAATTTAATCCTGGATAAAATCGGTACAAAGAAATTTCTTATTTCCGGCGTAACATTGGCATCATACAAAATCCCGTCGATACGATAGCGAAGCCTTAGCTTATTACGATATGGTTCAATATGGATATCCGTTGCTCTTTTTCTATATGCTTCCAGGATTATCTGATTAACCAGATGGATCACAGACACAGTATCTGCTGCCTCCTCCAGATCATCAACATGCTCATCAGCCTTGATTTTTGCCTCAACATTCTCGTAGGTTTTCTGGGATATTATTTTTTCCACCATCGCCGCGCCCAGGCCGTAGTACTGCTTTAGCATCTCCATGACATCATGTTCACAACTGAGAACTGTTTTGATGCTAAAGCCTAAATGCGACCTTATTTCATCCTGAATTTTGACATCAAGCGGGTAGGGCACCGCTATCATCAGGTTACGGTTTTCCAGAGAAATCGGCAGGAACTTATAATAGGAAGCGATTTTAACAGGGACTTTCTCGATCAACGCCTTATCGATAGAAACACTTTTTAGATCAAGATAAACACTGCGGAATCCTTCGGCAATAGTTTCAAGGATTTCTTTTTCATTCAGTTTATAATAATTGCAAATTAGCGGTATAGGAGAGATTTGTTTTTCCGCGGCTTCGAAAAAGCAGTTTTTAATGCTCTTTTCATCTAAGTTTTTCTTATTTTTTAAAAGCTGAACAACCCGTGCATCGGTTTTTTTATCCATAATAATTTTTATCCATAACATGCTGTATTTTTATAAATCTCTACTATTTTATTATTACATTGATACAATTTTTTGTCAATGCAATGAGCGGC
>DAOVNL010000139.1 GCA_030630245.1 Candidatus Omnitrophota bacterium
AACGCAGCATGGCAGCAGCAATAATCAAACTCGATCCCCTGCCCGATGCGGTTGGGGCCGCCGCCCAGGATCATGATTTTTTTCTTATCAGATATTCGCGTTTCATCTTCTTGTTCATAAGTTGAATAATAATAAGGCGTGTATGCTTCGAATTCCGCGGCGCAGGTATCAACAAGTTTATAAACAGCATTTATTCCCTGATGTTGACGCTGCTTGCGCACGGATATTTCATCTGTATTCAATATTTTCGCTATTTGAGTATCACTGAACCCGAATTGCTTGGCCTGGAGTAAAAGCTCCGAAGGCAACTGACAGACATCAGAGGCCAGATCTGTTTTCTGTTTTCTGTCTTCTGTTTTCTGTTTACAAATATTTATCAACTCTAATTCAAACTCAACAATTTGCTTTAAATTATCAAGAAACCATGGATCAATCTTTGTAATAGCCGCGATCTCTTCCACACTCATGCCTTTTTGCAAAGCGTATTTTATATAGAATATGCGTGAGGCATTGGGTTCTCTTAGCCTAAGCATGATTTTTTCTTTGTCGATTTGTGAAAAATCCTGTTTATTATCAAGACCGCTATGCCCGATTTCAAGTCCGCGCAGTCCTTTCTGCAAGGCTTCTTTAAAATTCCTGCCGATGGCCATTGTTTCTCCCACAGACTTCATGGAAATACCAAGAATATCCTTTGCCTCGGGGAATTTTTCAAAAGTAAAGCGAGGTATTTTGACCACACAATAATCAATTGTCGGTTCGAACGAAGCCGGAGTTTCTCTGGTTATGTCATTCTGTATTTCATCAAGCGTATAACCTACCGCAAGCTTTGCGGCAAATTTGGCAATCGGAAAACCGGTTGCTTTACTTGCCAGCGCTGAGCTGCGTGAAACACGCGGGTTCATTTCAATAACCACCATTCGCCCGTTTTCCGGGTTTACGGCAAACTGGATATTAGAACCGCCTGTCTCAACGCCGATCTCACGGATAATCGCAAGTGATGCATCGCGCATCAACTGAAATTCACAATCAGTAAGTGTCTGGGCAGGAGCAACAGTTATCGAATCTCCTGTGTGAATACCCATAGGATCCAGATTTTCTATAGAGCAGACAATAACCACATTGTCTTTATTATCCCGCATTACCTCAAGCTCATATTCCTTCCAGCCCAAGATCGATTCCTCGATCAAAACCTCGCTGATCATACTATTACTTAATCCCAGGCCGACGATGCGTTCAAACTCTTCTTCTGTTTCGGCAATTCCGCCGCCTGTACCGCCGAGCGTAAAACTGGGCCTGATAATTAAAGGCAACCCTATTTTTTTCAAAGCAGCTTTTGCTTCTTCCATATTATACGCAAGGGCACTTATGGGCAAATCGAGCCCTATTTTAAGCATTGCTTCTTTAAAAAATTTCCGGTCTTCAGCCTTGTTAATCGCTTCGGTATTTGCCCCGATCATTTTAACATTGTACTTTTCAAAGACCCCGTTTTCAGCGGCTTTCATTGCCGTATTAAGCCCGGTTTGACCGCCTAATGTGGGCAGTACCGCGTCAGGACGCTCTTTTTTAATAATTTTCTCAAGCACTTCCGGAGTAACCGGTTCAATATAAGTAGCATCAGCAATACCCGGATCGGTCATAATTGTAGCCGGATTTGAATTGAGCAATACTACCTTATACCCTTCTTCTCTAAGCGCTTTACAGGCCTGAGTACCGGAATAGTCAAATTCGCAGGCCTGCCCGATTATTATGGGGCCTGATCCTATTATTAGTATTTTTTTAATATCTGTTCTTTTTGGCATTTTCTAAACTTACTTCGTTCGCTCAGTAGCGAGTAGCTAGTAGAAAGTAGAGAAAACAAAAAACTACAAAAATTAAATTTGCATTTTTTTGTATTACGCATTATTACTATTATTTCAAATATCTCGTTGCTTGCTGCTTGCTACTTGCTACTTTATTGCTTTTTATAAGTTCCACAAAATCTTTACTCATCTGTGTCCATTGATCATTTCAATAAATTGATCAAACAAATAGTGAGAGTCATGCGGACCGGGACATGATTCAGGATGAAACTGTACGGAAAATACCGGAAGTTTTTTATGACGGATTCCCTCTAAGGTATTATCGTTCAGGTTTACGTGAGTTATTTCTATTTCATCTTTATTAAGCGTTTCTATGTCCACGCAAAACCCGTGATTCTGTACAGTGATATCTATTTTGCCTGTTTTCAGATCCTTCGCCGGCTGGTTACCGCCATGATGTCCGAATTTTAATTTATATGTTTTTCCCCCTAAGGCAAGGCAGAGCATCTGCTGCCCAAGGCAAATACCGAACATAGGCAATTTACCTAATAATTTTTTAACTGTCTCAATAACATAAGTAACCGCCGCCGGGTCTCCCGGGCCGTTGGAAAGCATGATCCCATCAGGATTAAGTTTTAATATTTCATCAGCGCAAGTTTGCGCCGGAACAACCGTAACCTGACATCCACGCTCAGCAAGAGAACGCAGAATATTTAATTTCACTCCGCAATCAATAACCACGATTTTAATTTTACCGTCCCGATTATACTGCCAGATTTTATCGCAACTAACCTTCTGGACAAGGTCCACCCCTACAAGTCCGGGCGATGCCTTTACTTTTTTTAATAGACTCTTATCATTCAGATCCTCAGTTGAAATAACCGCGCGCATTGCTCCCTGCCGCCTGGTGTGACGAGTAATCGCGCGGGTATCAACACCCTCAATACCAACGATATTATGCTCTTTTAAATAAGCGCCCAGTGTATTATTTGAACGCCAATTACTGGCAATACGCGAGCATTCTTTTACAATAAAACCTTCCAAAAAAGGTTTTCTAGATTCTATATCTTCGTTATTTACTCCGTAATTACCAATAAGCGGATAGGTCATTGTTACTATCTGACCTTTGTAGGAAGGATCGGTAAGAATTTCCTGGTATCCGGCAAGGCTTGTGTTAAATACTACTTCGCCGAATGCGGTGCCGGCTGCCCCAAAAGAAAATCCGCAGAAAGCCCGTCCGTCTTCTAAAACAACCTTTGCTCTTTTGCGTTTATGGGCATATTCTGCGTTATTCATAAAATTAAATGCAATTCAATATATTATTATTGCGTTATAGACTTTTAATATATAGTAAACAGGCCCCTAAACAAGGGTTTTGAAGGGGTTACAATTGTTATAATTATAATATAAGAGCTATATATTAGGAAGCTTTTTTTAAAATTATTTAACAGTCATTTCAAGGCCTGATTTTACGCGGTTTAACGACATTCCCAAAATACATAACCTTATATTTATCAACTGGTTTTAAAAGAGCACCCCTGATCAAGTTAGGGGCGCTCTTTATTTATCTTATGACTTCATTATTGCCTTGGCAATATCATCGTTCTTTTCACTGATAAAAGTAACACCTGTTTCTTTGGCGGTTTCTCTGTTTCCGGCGTAAATATCATTGCGGCTGATCCCGCTTAAGGTAAATTTACGGGTTCCGGCAAGTAACTGCTGTAAGCCTGCGCCTAATTTGTCTGCTAAAGTATAGGCAGCGATAGCTCCCAGAGGAATATTTTTCATTTCCTTTTTGCCAACCTTTTTCTGAACGTCATAATATCCTGAAAAAATAGACTCCGGATCTTTTCCGATTTCAGCAACAGCAGCAGGCAGTTTATCCCAGCTTCCGTTAACTTTTTTGCGAACTGACGGATTGATCACGCCTTCGATGTTTGATCCAAGATATCCGGGGATCATCAAAGACCTTCCCATGCAGACAAGCTTTGTAAACGGAGCTCCTAAAGCAAGCGCTTTGAATACATGATC
>DAOVNL010000221.1 GCA_030630245.1 Candidatus Omnitrophota bacterium
AGGCAATGGTGGGAGTAATGAAAACTACAAAACAGAGCAAAAAAATACTGAATACAATATGTGTTCTTGTTACTTTTACTTTTACTTTCACCCAAATCGCTCTAAGCGGTATACAGGATGATAAACTGCGGCAGGATTCAAATATCGAAGACGCGCAGACGGATAGTTCACAAGACGCTAAAGTTGTCACTGTTTCTTATGATGACGCAATAATAAACGGATCGGGAGAGTCTCAGCAAAACACAGGGCTCTCATCGATGGAAAATGCGGCATCTTTAGCTGTCGGCTATATACAGGCCAATATGACAAAAGAGGCGATAATTTCGACATTGACCTCTGATTTGGGCTATACACAGACAGAAGCTGAGATCGCTTACTCAAAAGCTAGTGTTGAAGTACTCTCAGCTCAGGAAAATAGCTTTCAGACAACAGATAAAGAGGAAAGCAGCGAAGAGGAAACCCCCGGGCTGTCGGCAAAAGACAGAGTTAATCAGGGGATCAGCATCAGCGGGAGACCAAGACCAAAATTTCGTAATTTCAGATTTCGCAAGAGTAAGGGAGGACATTTTACTTTTAAGAAGAAAGTTACCGCGGATGAAATAAACACCGTAAAAGAAATGCTGGATGAGGGATATAGCATAGAAAAAATAGCCGAAGGGTTTTCGCGGAACAACTACTCAACTAAAGATATTATCGCGGTTTTTAAGGAAGCAGGAGTGAGCGCGGGTGATACGTACAAAGCTCTTAGCAAGATGGAAATAAGTAAAGCAGAGGCAAAAGCTACAAAGGAAAGTCCAAAAGTTAAATTTCGCAAGTTCAGCTTTTTTAAAGGAAATAAAACACATCCGGAGAAATATAAAAAGAATCTGAAAACAGATGCAGTTAAAGGTGTATTGGCTGATATGAAAGCTTCTGGTTATGATGTGAAAGATTCCGGAGTGCTTGATGGGGCGGTGCAGGATTTGAAGGACGCGGGATTGAGCGTAAGTGAGGCTTATTCAGCGCTTTCTCCTGTACTTGTACTGAATATAAAAAGACCAACTGCTAAATTTAGAAGAAGTAACTTTAGGAGAATAAGATTTTTTGCAAATATTTTCAAAAACAGAGGCAAATCTAAAAAGATAGCAAAGCCGGCATATGGAGAAGGAGAATATAATTTAGTTTCGGCAATGATGAAGGCAGGATATGAAAAAAGCGAAATAGCCGCTAAGTTTAGAAAATTATACTTAGCTAAGGACGTTTTAATGATTATGTCAGCAGGTGAGACAAGGTACTTAAAATCACAAAATAATCAAACGAATACAAACAGCACTAATACTATAAATAATACAAATACGCAGCAGGATATCATAAAAAGACAGACACAATCTACACCAATTTAATAAATAAAAAGGGAGATCATTTATGTACGGCCGGACAAACAAATTGTGGTTTAAAATTATTTCCTTCATTGTGCTTGAAGCGTTTCTTTTTACTATCGCCGACATATCATGGGCGGCAAATTATCGCGAGAATAAGGGCTCTAAAGAGGCGATGATGGAAACGCAGCGCACAAAGGACAACAGGGACAAACTCTCTGCTGACGCGCTGAGCGATAAGCTTGTGCTGAGCCAGCCGGCAATGCCGTATATGGGCTTTGAGCAGGTGATCAATAAAGGGCAGATAGAATCAATGCCGATAATCGATACTACGATCAGCGGGCTTTCTATTGCCGGTAATGATTTGCCTGCGATATTTAATATCCTGAAGAGTTCCGGGTGCTCAGTTGCTGAGGCTGGTTTCGGAGCTGTGCGCCAGGGGTTTAACAAAAAAGAGATCTATCATGCCCTGATAAAAGCCGGATACGATAAAGAAGAAGTGAAAACGCTTTTAGGCGGCCTCCTGAAAGCGGAAGACGAGAAGAAGTTGCAGGAAACCGAAGCATTAGAAGATAAAACAGGGCCTCCTCCGGCAGAAGATGAAAAAGAGCAAAAAGAGGAAGAAGAAGCGCTTAAAGCAAAAGAAGGCATATTTGAAATTCCTAAAGTTACCGATATGCCGATTGAAAAAGAACCCGCCAAGATAATCGAAACATCTACAAAAGAATCCGCGATGCTGCGCCAGACCGTTGAATTTGTACGCGTAATGATCAACGAGGGAAAACGCGGTGTAGAGCTGATCAAGATATTAAAGAAAGCCGGGCTTACCAATGAAAGAATCATAAACGCTCTTGCCCAGATGGGGTTTAATTTAAAAGACATCGTAACTATATTTAAGGAAGCAAACCTTAATTGTTTGGACATAGTGCGGTCATTGCATAAAGCACAGATAAATTACAGTGATAAGGAAATATACGCGGCCCTTTTAAAGGCCGGTTTTACGGATAAGGATATTGTTGCCGCTTTTAAAGCGGCCGGGATAAGCGCAAGCGATATCTTGAAGATCGCGACTGACTTAAGCCGCGATATGGCTGATATTGCCAAGGCAATGGTCGCTGCCGGATTCAGCTTTGCGGATATTGCCC
>DAOVNL010000042.1 GCA_030630245.1 Candidatus Omnitrophota bacterium
CAAAACATGCACGGCCAGCTTTTTGAGGTTAATCAGCAGAACCTGAAGGTTGCTAAAGATGAAATTGATTTTCTTAAAAATAAATTAAATAAACGGGAAGGGCTTTTAAAAATAAACAAGGAAGAATTAGCTAAGCATAAGTCCGACACATATCAGCTGCTTGAAGAAAAAGAAAAATTGCGGAATACGCTTCAGGAAACGCGCAGGCAGGCAACAGGCGCGAAAAGAGACCTTAAGCTGGCAAAAGAACTTGTCAGAGAAAAAGAAAAAGAGTATACCTCGAGTCTTGAAAATAACAGCAAAGAGTTCAGCAATCAGTTGCGTGAATTTCAGGAACTGGCCAGGGAATTAAAAAAGAAAAATATGCTTATCAACAAAGATAAAGAGATATACCTGGCGCAGATCGAAAATCTCAAAAATATATCCGGAGAGCTGGAAAAGAAATTAACAGAAATGAAAGCGGGGAAAAATGCCCTGGCAAAAGAGATGAAAGGTGTTTCTAAACGTGAGAAAAGAAGTAAGAAAAAAAGTAAAGAACAGGAAAAATTGCTCACCTCCTACTCTGAGCATATTGACAAGCTGACGGCACAAATCGAGGATATTGAGGAAAAGAACAGGCATGTAAACTTTCTTTTGAAGACTATGCCGGAGAAAATAAGCCGGCATGAAAGGGAGATATCGCAGTTGCGGAGCCAAAACGCAAGCTTGCATTATAACCTTGGAGTATTTCATACTCAAAGGCAGGAATACACTCAGGCAATTATGGAATTTGAGCAGGCTTTGAAATTTAATTACGAGGATGCCGGTACGCACTATAACCTGGGGATTATTTATTCCCGCTATATAATTAATGAGTTAAAAGCCATTACGCATTTTAAGCATTATCTGGCGATTGCTCCCGGGGATAAAGATTCACAGAAAGCAAAAGAGTATATTCTTATTTGGGGCGCGAAAGAGGCTGTGAATTAATAATGAAAAGATTTTTTTCTATTGTATCAGTATTTGCTTTGGCCATTGCCGGTATAATAACGCATTATGGCACGGCAGCGCGCGCTGATCAGGAATACGCGTCCCTGGCCATTGCTCCTGATTCGCCGATGAATACCTTGGCCGGGATACAGAATAAGATCACGCTTGATCTGCGTGATATTGAAGTAAAAGACGCGCTGAAATTTTTAGCTGAAAAAGCAAGTATGAATATTGTTTCGACTAATGATGTCTCAGGCCGGGTGACTTTAATGATCCGTGAAGCTTCGGTCGCGGAGGTCTTTGAGATAGTTATACGCTCCAATAACCTTGCGTATGAAAAGATAGGCGATATATATAACGTGATGACAGAGGGTGAATATGAGGAGCGTTACGGCAAGAAATTCGATGATGTAAGAAAAGTAAAAGTCTTTCATCTTAAGTACGTAGCTCCCGGTCAGGCAAGTAAGGTTATTGATTCCATAAAAAGTTCTATCGGGAAGGTATTGGTTGACAGTGACGCGGGAACGCTGATGGTTCTGGATACTCCGGAAAAAATCGATGAGATCGCAGCCATACTTGAAAGGCTTGAGCGAAAAAGCAATGTGCGGATCTTTAGCCTTCGCTATGCAAGGGCAAAGGACATAACAAAGCAGCTCAGATCACAGCTTGAGGTAAAGAAAGTCGGTACGATAAGAGCGGATAACCGCACTAATCAGGTTATTGTACAGACACTTCCGGAAAGAATGGATAATATAGAAAAGATTATCGCAAGGCTTGATCAAAAAACAAAGCAGGTTCTTATCGATACAAGGATAATACAGGTTAAGCTCAATGATAATCTAAGCGCGGGTGTAGAGTGGGAAGGATTATTTAAGGTGTCTAAAAAGCACGGAACGACATATATGGGCTCTTACCCGCTGAGTTTGGTCTCAGCCAGCAATTTAGCATGGAAATCACGACAGGAAGCGCTTGATGATAATAAAGGGTATGTAGGATCATATCCTTTTAGCGGAACGACATCGGATATTTCCGGAGGAACAAAAAAAGTCGGTACAGAGGCGATGCATATTGGTGTAGTGGGTAAAAATGATTTTGATGTAATGATAAATTATTTAAAAACATTGGGAGATGTTAAGATTTTATCGAATCCAAAATTATCCGTTACGAATAACCAGGAAGCAAGGATCCATGTCGGAGAGCGGCAGGCTTATATAACTACAACGACAACAGCAGGCCAGACAACTACTACTGTTTCTGAGCAGGTAACGTTTATGGATGTTGGATTGCAGTTATTCATAACTCCTACAATTAACGATGAAGGTTATGTGACTTTAAGCATAAAGCCTGATATAAGCAGTGTTGTCGGCACAGTAGTTACTGCTCAAAACAATCGAATACCGATAGTAGATACATCAACAGCTGAGACAACAGTTATGATCAAGGACGGCTCAACCGTTGCTATCGGAGGATTGCGCAGGGAGGAAAGCGCTTTGAATTCAAAGCGGGTTCCGATCTTAGGCAGTATCCCGTTTTTAGGAGCGCTATTTAAATCAGAGGATAAACGTAAGGTGCGCAATGAGCTCTTGATCATGGTAACCGCGCGTATAATTGAAGGTGATGAATTAACCATCGGGGAGCAGATAGAGAACCCGGTGTACCAGGATTATCAACCGGTAACTACAGAATCCGATTTAACCGCTTATGATGAAATACAGAAGGGAAAAAGCTACCAGGTATATCCTGAATTTAGAAAAGAAGAAACATATCATCCGAGATTAAAATCATTTAGAGATGAGTAAAATGAGAATAATAACAATCACAGTTCTTATTAGTTTAGTCTGCGTAATTCCGGCATTTTCAGTGACGCAGGAAGAACATGATAAGTTAAACTCCGAATATGAGAAGTTGCGGCAGGAACATACTGCTCTTATTCAAGATAGAAATAACCTGCGTAAACAGGCGAAATTTCTTCTTAAATATAAGCAGGAGATAACAAAGGCACAGCAGGCAATGCTTGATATCGAGCAGGAGCGCAGCCGCTGGGAACTTGAAAGGCAAACTCTTAAAGCTATTAATAAAAAACTGCAAGGAGATATAAAACTGCTCAAGAGTCAGGTAGAAAATCTTGGCGTTACGCAAATGCAGTTAGAAGAAGAACGCGATAATATCAAAAAAACTTTGTCAAAAAGTAAGGCGGGGTATATAATTATAGATGATTTTAAAAGGCAAATAAACGACCATAAAAAAGAAAATTCCCGTTTAATGAGCGAAATTAAGAGGCTTAAGAGAAAACGGGAAAAACTGGAAGATGAGCTTGTAAAAGCTGAAACTACTGCCGATGTTACAAAAGATCAGGTCAAAGAGTTAAAACAAAAGTACAGCAATGCTGTTCGAACAAATAAGATTTTAGAAAAAAAATTAAAGCGGCTGCCTAAAGAATTTGCGGAAATAGCCAGAGAAAATAAAGTTTTGCTTAAACGCACCGCTCTTATGCATTATAATTTGGGTGTGTTTTATTCAAAAAACAAAGAATATATACGGGCTATCGCGGAATTCGAGAAGACCATAGAACTTAATCCTGAAGATGCTTTAGCTTACTTTAACCTCGGCTTTATATACGCGGAGCATTTTGTAAACAGAAAAAAAGCTATCGAGAGATTTCAGCAGTATTTAAGGCTGGCCAAAAAAGACGACAAAGATATTGACTGGGTGAAACGCTATATACTTACATGGCAGACCTGGGAAGGTAAAAAAGGCATAAAATAAAAGTTTTTGGAGAAATTACAAAAATAAGGAGGAGAAATGAGCAGGACCATTAAGATTTTGGTTATTATTTTGACTGTTTTTACTTTTTTTGTACAAAATAGTTACGCTTTCTGGGGCAGGAAAAAAACCACAAAAACACCAGAACCTAAAATCCAGAAAGAAGACTCACAAGCAAAAAAAGAACCTTTGACGGAAGTTCCAAAAGCGGAAGTCAAAAAAACTCCGGTAGTACAGAAAGAAGCAGATAAAAAAACAAAAAATCAGGTGAAAAAACTGAAGATTGAGCGTGATAAAAAACGCAAACAGATTAATAACACCCAATGGAATATTACCTTGAATCTAATGGGGGTAAAAGGCAAGTCCAGGGAAGATGTGCTGATTTTTGAGGACAACCGTTTTTATGCTGAAAAAACGTCAAAAGAAGGTTTTAACGCGACAAATTATACCATTAGTCCGCAGGATAACGGGATAACCGTTTGGGAGACAATGCAAACAGCTGAAGAGGGAAGAATCAATTTTTGGCGGGGAGAAATTGCCGAAGATATGAAAAGCATGAGAGGGATAGTTAGCAAGCAGCTTCCTGACGGAACAACAGAAAATTATTCTTTTTTAAGTCAGAGCAAGGACATTATAAATAAGTAACATGGATTTTATTTTTAAATATGTCTGCGGGGAAAAGAGGGGACAATGTTAAAGATTTCGGACATTTTAAAAAAAAACAGAAAAAAAAGAGAAGCTAAGTTATTCAGCTCAGAAAAAAAAATAGATTCAAAAGAAGTTCGCGATGAAAGTGCCAAGCTAAATAAAGCCCCGCAGGAGAACAAGCGGGAAGAGCCGCTTAAGCCGCGGAATACAGAAAGAGAACCCCCTTCCATTTCATCTGTTAAGACAGTAAAATCTGAAAATGCTGATAATAAGGAAGCGGAAAGTATTTACAAAGAAGCAATTTCCCTCTCCCAACAGATGGGCGGCCTTTCATCCCAGAACTGGGAATTATTTTATAAAAGCGCGAAAAAAAATATCGATAGATTTATTGATATTTTTGAAAGCGATGAAAACGCGCTTTTAAGATTTTTCTTTAGCGATTATTGCTCTTCCAAAGGATACTTGTATCAGCATGCTGTCAATGTATGCGTTCTATCTCTGTATATATCCAGATCTCTCAAGTATAGCCGAGACCAGCTGCGGCAAATCGGCTTGGCCGCTTTGCTGCATGATATCGGCCTCATCAAATTTGATGATTTGATCAGCCGGAACAAACGTTTTGACACCGAAGATTATAATGAGATAAAAAAACATCCGATCGCCGGAAGAAATATCATGGAAAAGATCAACAGCAATATAAATATTGAGATCCTTGATGTTATATCCCAGGAGCATGAACGTCTTGACGGCAGCGGATATCCATACGCTTTAGAGGAAAAAGATATAAGTGAGAAGGCAAGGCTTATAGGGCTGGTTGATTGTTATGAAGCAATGATGCACGTAAGGCCATACCGGGATAAGCTCAAAAGTGAAGAGGTTATTAAGTTTTTTACTCAGCAGAAAGCTATGTTTGAGTATAAATTCATAAAGGCATTGATAGACCTGGTAGGGGTTTTTCCTATCACGACACCGGTCAAATTAAATACCAGAGAAATAGGCGTAGTTATAAAGCAAAACTATCAAATGCCGCTTAAGCCGGTCGTTAATATAACACACAACGCTCAAGGCCAAAAAATAGATGCGCTTAAGGCTATTGATCTTGCCTCAAATTTTTCGATTTATATTCAGGAATGTTTTATGGGCCATAAAATAAAAGACGAGAAAAACAGTGAATAAATTCAGCGCTGCAATTAAAATCACTATCTTTCTTTTTCTGGCCGGTGGAGCGGTTTATGCTTTTAACCGGGTGGATTTTTTTAAAAAACAAACAAGCGCTCTTACGGTTCAGAAAATGGATTTGATCAAGGCAAATGAACAGTTGGAGCAAAGCCTTGATAAAGAAAAAAAGGAAAATGCCGCCAGGGGCGCGAAAGTTAATATGTTTTTGAAGGAATTGGCAGGTTTGCAGGATACTAAAAGGATAAAGGAAGAATTTGCCGGCAATCAGGAAAAATTACGCAGTCTAAATGCCGAGTATTCTATGGCTAAAAAAGAGAGCTTAAAGCTGAAACAATCAAATTTATCGCTGAATAACAGGTTGATAAAGCTTACAAATGAGTTCACCAAGACTCTTGAGGAAATAAGCAGGCTTCAAGTGCGGGTTAATGAAGCGAAAAGCGATAAATTTGTGCGCAAGTTTGTGACGCGACTCAAAAAAACAGAAGCAGTATTACAAAAGCGCGAGGAGGAACTTGAAGGCCTTAAGGGAAAAAATAAAATTTTATCTTCAGAAAACGCCGGCTTTGATAAAGGGAAAAAGATACTTGAAAAAAACGTCACGCGTTTGGAAAAAGAAAATGCCAGGCTGGAAACGCTGGTTAATAAAATCAGAATTGATTTTAATGAGCAGCAGCGTATGCGTACAAAATTAAAGGAAGATATAAGGGGATTAACGACAAAGCTTATGACAAGTGAAACGGGAAAAGTTAAGCTTGATCAGCAGATAGAGATACTAAATATTCAAAAGGAAACTCTTGCGAGAAAATTAGACTTTCAGAGTGAAAGGATCGCGGAATTAGAAGATGAACTGCTTGATATTGAGAAAAAAGCAAGGCGGATCAGAAAAATAGAACAGGCGAGGGATGATCTGGCGCTTGAGTTAAAGCAGGCTCAGGAAAAGATGAAAGATCAGGAGCGGATCATAGCCGGATTGGAAGCAGCGCGAAAGGGAATAAGCGTTAATGAGATTCCTCTTGCTAAATCAGGAACAACCGCGGAAATTGAAGGCGACTTAAACAAGGCATACGCGCTGTATGATACAGCAAAAGCGCAGGTTGTAAAATTTTCTGAGCTGCTTATGAGCAAAGAAGTTGAACTTGAGGCCTCTAAGAAAAGAATAGCTGAGCTAGAAGAGGACTTAAAGCTGCTTCGCCTGCAGCCGGAAGCATCAGGTGATAAAAAATATGCGATGCTTCACGATAGAATAAAAATGCTAAACGAAGC
>DAOVNL010000046.1 GCA_030630245.1 Candidatus Omnitrophota bacterium
AACCCGCCAACATCATAATTCATCTGTTTTAGTTTTTTAAGCGGGTAGATCTCGCACGGCGCACAGCATATATGCAAAAGTATTCTTTTGCTGCCCATCACTCAAATATCTCCTTTTGCGTGCCTTTTGTTTTTTTTCGGCCAAGGTGCCGATAGGCAATGTCTGTCGCCTGGCGCCCGCGTGATGAACGTTTAAGCAGTCCCATTTTCAAAAGATAGGGCTCTACCACATCAACAATCGTATCGTTTTCTTCATTCAAAGTAGCCGCAAGCGATTCAATCCCCACAGGCCCCCCGTCATAAGTATCGATTATTACACTTAAGACCCGGCGGTCAATATCATCAAGCCCAAGCTTATCTACCCCCTGCAGGCCCAAAGCAGCATCTGTTATCTGCGCATTGACCTGGCCGTTTGCCTTCACCTGAGAGTAATCTCTGACCCTGCGTAAAAGACGATTGGCCACGCGCGGCGTACCGCGTGATCTTTTAGCGATAAGCACCGCGCTTTCATCATCAAGATCCAACCCCAGTTTTTCCGCGGATTTTCCAGCAATACTTACCAGCTCCTGCCAGGGATAAAAATCAATATGGTAGTACATCCCAAAGCGGCTGCGCAAAGGAGCGCTAAGCAGTCCCGAGCGGGTTGTTGCCCCGATAAGCGTAAAAGGTTTGAGATTAAACTGGATCGTCTTGGCATACGGCCCTTTATCAATAACAAAATCTATCTTGTGGTCTTCCATCGCCGGATAGAGAAATTCCTCAACTATTTTTGAGAGGCGGTGTATCTCATCTATAAAAAGAATATCCCCGTGCTCAAGGTTGGTGAGTATACCGATAAGATCCCCGGCCCTTTCAATTGCCGGGCCTGAAGTGGTAGTGATCTTTGTTCCCATTTCATGGGCAATAATATGAGCAAGCGTGGTCTTGCCCAGCCCGGGCGGGCCTGAGAGCATCAGATGCTCCAGAGATTCGTTCCTCGATTTTGCCGCCTGAATACCGATCTGGAGATTCTCTTTAAGCTTTTTCTGCCCGATAAAATCCCCCATTTTCACCGGCCGAAGCGATAAATTAAGAACCATATCCTCTTCGGTCTCCTGCTGCATAAGCACAGGCTCTCTTAACATCTCTTCATCATTATTGATTTGATCTTTGTCTATAGACTTCATTTAATAGCTCTTCCGAATTTTTAAGATCTGAATTCCTGGCCATGGCATTTTTGATCATTTTCTCTGCTTCAGGTTTTTTATATTGCAGCTGCAAAAGAATAGCTAATGACTCCTGTTCTATATCACTTTTGGCAGCGGCTGCCTTCTCCTTTAAAACAACTCCCCTGATCAGGCCGAACTTTCCTACTTTGCCCTGAAGTTTAGCGACTATTTCTCTTGCCCTCTGCGTTCCTATACCGGGCAATGCTTTAAGATATGCAATATCTCCTGAATCAATTGCTCTGGCTATATCCGGTATCGGCTCAGCTATCGCCTTGACCGCGGCCTTAGGGCCGATACCTGATACGGTAATAAATCTTTCAAAAAATTCTTTCTCGATCTCGTTCTCAAACCCGATCAGAACCGGTATACTCTTATTCTGATCCGCCTGATGATAGTGAAACGTAACAAATTCACATTCTGTTTTATCCTGACTAAGGCACTTCATGATACCGTGAGGGATAAACACCTCATAACCAAACCCGTTTACTTCAATAAGAAGTGAATTTTCTTTTCTCTGTTTAATTTTTCCTGCTATTGAGCAAATCATATTTTTCTATCGGTAACATTAATATGCGTTATGGCCAAAGCCAAGGCATCGGCAACATCATGCGGCTCAGGCACGGCCTTCAAACCAAGTATTTCCTTAACAACTCTCTGCATCTGTGATTTTGTCGCGGCCCCTGCCCCGGTTACTGCTTTTTTTACTTTTCTTGGAGCATAACCGGCAACATTCAGCTTTTGCCGCGCAGCCGCCAGGCAAATAACTCCCCGGGCATGCGCCATTATTATCGCTGTTCTAGGATTTTTATAATGAGAATACAGTTCCTCTAAAGCAAGCACATCAGGCCGGCAGGCCTGAAGCACCTGAGTAAGGGCATTGTAAATTTTATTTAGCCTGTTTGTGAGTTTATCTTTTGATGATGTCCTGATAACACCAGCTTCGATAAGCTTAAGCCTGCGATCGCCTCCCCGCACAGATGCGTAAGCCTCCTGCTTATTAAATTCTATAACGCCGTATCCTACACACTGCAGCCCGGGATCCACTCCTAAGACTCGCATGAATATCTTCCTTATGATTCTATTTCAGATAATATATTATCCGGAATATCAAAATTAGCGTAAACATTCTGCACATCATCATTATCTTCTAAAGCATTGATAAGCCCGAGCACCTGTTGGGCGACTCCTTTATCAGAGATATTTACGGTAGAATCGGGTACCATTGTTATTTCAGCGGAGGTAATTTCAATACCGCTGTTTTCGATAGCTTTTTTAACCGCTTCGAATTCTTTAGGCTGAGTGCTGATCTCATAAGTGTCAACTTCACTGTGCATGTCCTCAGCCCCGTTTTCAAGAATGATATTCATCAGCTTATCTTCTTCGCTTTTGTCCTTGCCGACTATTATCAGGCCTTTCTGCTTGAATTGCCAGGCAACAGATCCTGCCCCGGCCATATTTCCGTTTTTCTTGGTAAATATACTGCGGACTTCCGCCGCAGCTCTGTTCTTGTTATCAGTAAGAACATCGACCATAATAGCCACCCCGCTCGGGCCGTATCCTTCATAAACCATTGATTCATAGATCACACCGGGCAATTCGCCTGTGCCTTTTTTTACCGCTTTTTCAATGTTGTCCTTGGGCATATTAGCGTCTTTCGCGTTCTGCACAGCAAGCCTGAGCCGCGGATTTGCACCCGGATCACCGCCGCCTTCCCGCGCGGCAACAGTTAACTCCTTGATCAGTTTGGTAAAGAGCTTACCGCGTTTCGCGTCCGTTGCTGCTTTTTTGTGTTTTATACTTGCCCATTTTGAATGTCCAGACATAAAATCATCACTCCTATTTTTTAATCGCCTCTATTCGTATTGCGTATTGAATTTCAAAAGAACTGCTAACTATACGATTACGCCTTTTCTTCCTTCAGCCTTTACTTTCCCCTACTTTTTACTTAAAACAAATTTCCATTTGCTGCCCTATACGATATACTATGAAATCAACCCGGATTGTATTATACAATCATCGTTCTGAAAGTTTCAACATGATCTTTTCCTTTAAAACCCCAGCGCACAGTTACACTCAGGTCTTTTGCATCTGAGGCACCGGGATTACTTACAGCTATCATATAAGAAAACCCCGCGAAATCACTATCAGCGTTAAAAACTCCCGATGTATCATAACCATCGGCGGATGTGATATCATTATAACTCGCTGACTTTATTTCTTCGATATGTTTTTGAGCTATCAAAGCAGCCGTTGTCATATCAGCCGCTTTTTTTGAAGCATCAAGAGCAACCGGTAAATATGCCAAAACAGAAATCAAGCCAATGCCTAAAATTGTCAAGGCGATTATGATTTCAATTAAAGTAAAACCGTTTTTCTTAAGTGCCACGTTTACTACCTTCACCGATCAAAAATGCTTTTAATGCGCCTCTTCTTTTTCTTCAGCCTTTGACTGGCTGATAATCTTTTCCGCCTGCTTATGCGGCACTTCTTCATAATGAGAAAAACTCATCGTGTAAGATCCCCGCCCCTGCGTCATGGAACGCAGATCGGTCGCGTATCGCAGCATCTCAGAAAGCGGCACCTGCGCTTTGATCTTTTCATATTTGCCGGACTGTTCCATACCCTGCACACGGCCTCTGCGTGAACTCAAATCTCCGTTTATCGCTCCCATATATTCACTGCTTATTACTACCTCCACGGTCATCACCGGCTCAATCAGCACAGGGTTCGCATCAAGAATTCCCTGTTTTAAAGCCATGCCGGCGGCTATCTGAAACGCCATATCCGAGGAGTCGACTTCATGATAAGAACCGTCATAAAGGGTTACCTGAATATCGACAAGCGGATATCCGGCAATAATGCCTTCTAACATTTTCTTGCGCACACCCTTTTCAACAGAAGGGATGTATTGCCTGGGCACAGCCCCGCCGACGACCTTATCCACAAATTCAAAATCCTCACCTCTTGGAAGAGGAGCGATCTCAAGCCAGACATCACCGTACTGACCGCGTCCGCCCGACTGTTTTTTGTATTTATGATGCGCTTTGACCAATTTTTTTATAGTTTCTTTATAAGGAACTTTTGGTGTCCCCACGTCAACATCAACATGATAACGGCTCTTTAACCGCTCGATTGCTATCTCAAGATGCATATCGCCCATACCGGAAAGGATCAGTTCTTTTGTCTGCGAATCACGCGAAACCCTGATCCCCTGATCTTCTGTTGTCATCTTTGCCAGGGCATGAGAGATCTTTTCCTCATCCTGCCTTGTTTTGGGTTTAAGCGAATAGGAGATCGACGGCTCCATGGATCTGCTGACATTAAAAAGAACTTTGTTTTTAACGCTGGTGATCGAGTCGCCTGTATGTGTATTCTTTAATTTGGCAACAGCTCCTATATCTCCTGCGGCCACAGCGTCAACCGACAGCTGCTCTTTACCCTGCAGCACATAAAGCTGTCCGAAACGCTCAGAGGCGTCGTTAGAGACATTAAAAAACTCCGTATTGGAACTAAGGCTACCGGAAACCACCCTGAACACGCTAAGCTGTCCCACATAAGGATCGGATATAGTCTTGAACACGTATCCGGCAAAAGGCTGATCACTTTTAGTTATCACTTCCTTTTTCTCTTTTGTTTCAGGATCAACGCCTTCTATCTTTCCTGCGGCAGAGGGTGCCGGAAAGTAATTGACAATCTTCTCAATCAATTCCTTTACGCCCAGGCTTTTCAGCGCATTGCCGCAAAAAATCGGGATCACCGCATTATCTTTAAACGCGATCTTAAAAACACGGCAGATCTCATCCTGTGTTAATTCCTCACCGTTAAGATACTTTTCAACTATTGAATCATCGGCCACTGCCACGATCTCGATAAATGACTCCCGGAATTTTTCCGCTTTAGCCTTTTCATCATCACTAAGCCCGTCCCATCCGGTTTTAGTCAGCAAATTAGCCACACCCTTAAGGTTAGCTTCTTTTCCCACCGGCAAAAATAAAGGCGCGCATTGATCACCGAATTCTTTTTTAATAGCATCAACCGTGCTGTAAAAATCCGCGTTTTCTTTATCAAGCTTACTTATGAATATGGCCCTGGGCAGTTTTGCCTCATCGAGAACGCCCCAGACCCTTTGCGTGCCCACTTCAATTCCGTCAGGCGCGCTGATAACAACTATGGCCACATCTGCTGCCGGCACGGAATTGCGCAGTTCCATGATAAAGTCTGCATACCCGGGAGTATCGATAATATTGATTTTAGTATTGCCTGATATACAATGCAGAATAGAGGCATTGATCGAAATTTTATGATTTATCTCAATAGGATCGAAATCGCTGATGGAATTGCCCTCATCAACGCGTCCGAGACGGCTCACCTGCCCGCAGTTAAAAAGCATTGAATCAGCTAAAGATGTTTTACCCGCACCACTGTGAGACACCAATGCAACATTACGAACAGTACTTTCAGAATAATTGTCCATTCCTGATAACCTCCTTCTGAGTATAGTGCCTATTGTCAAAATATCTTTTGTTTTTTAAAACGATATTAATCTACTTTTTCCCCAGTTCAAGCATTCTGTGTTTCGGATCCACTTTCCAAGAGCTTGACGCGGCAAAAAGAGCCACAAAAACTGTCATAAGGATCCAGTCCCGGCCGATAATGATAATCGCCAATCTAGGGTAATTACCGTAAGGGGATGCGATCTCCTCAAATATCGTGGTAAGCAGTAATCCTATCAATATAAGCGGTGCCACAACCTTAATAGAAACATCCCACCACCATTCTTTAAGCTCCCAAACACTGTAATGATTACTGTGTTCTCTTAGTCTCTTTGCCTTAAACACCCATCCGACAAGATAACATTCGAGTATCGCCGCGATAATAATCCCGTAATGCGTAACAAAATGGTCCACAATATCAAGCCAGAGCAATCCTGCCCGGGTGGTAAAGATCATCCCGCCCAGGAACCCGATCACAGATAGAACCGAGACCACAACTTTTCGCGGGTAATGAAATTTATCGATTATCGCGGAGGTAATACCCTCCAGGATCGATATACCCGAAGATAGGCCGGCAATGACCAGGATGCCGAAAAAGATCAACCCGAACTCACGCGAGAATGCCGGAAGCATACTTATCGCCTTAGGGTAGACAACAA
The DNA here is from genome assembly GCA_030630245.1 of Candidatus Omnitrophota bacterium. Lineage (GTDB taxonomy): Bacteria > Omnitrophota > Gorgyraeia > B26-G9 > B26-G9 > JAGLQQ01. Next base: position 6,360 of record DAOVNL010000046.1, read on the forward strand.
AGGCAAGCCCGATCGACTCGGTTACCACCTCCCCAATCGGCTGGTTTGTTGAATGGGCCATATAACCAAGCACTGAGAACACCCCGAAACCGGCAAAAACCGAGAACAAACAGTTGAACATACAAATAATAAAGGAGTCTTTGAAAATCTGGCTTTTTTTAGGCAGATACGACGCGTATGCCAGGA
>DAOVNL010000093.1 GCA_030630245.1 Candidatus Omnitrophota bacterium
CATCTATCATGTGTTCGGTTTCTTTATTGAGCGGGCAATGCAGTGATATGATATCTGATCTTTTATATACCTCTTCAAGGCTCACATAGCTTACCCCTGAGGATTTTGCGTATTCATTATCAGGGTAAGTGTCATAAGCCAGCACCCGCATGCCAAAACCTTTTAGAATGGATATAAGGCATCTGCCTATCTTTCCCGTGCCGATAATCCCCGCGGTCTTATTATGCATGTCAAAACCGAGCAATCCGTTTATGGAAAAGTTTCCGTCCCGGATACGATTATACGCTTTATGAGTCTTTCTGTTGAGCGTCATCATCATGGCTACTGCATGTTCGGCAACAGCGTATGGCGAATAGGCAGGCACGCGCACGACGTGGATATTTCGATACGCAACTTTGAAATCCACATTATTGTATCCGGCGCAGCGCAGTCCGATAATCCTGATCCCGTGTTCTACAAGATGCGCAATGACTTCTTTGTTCAGAGTATCGTTTACAAAAGCGCACACAGCGTCAAACCCGGCATTAAGCTCCACAGTCTGGGGCTTAAGATGAGCATAGAAGTAGGTTATATTAAACCCGAAATCTTTATTAACCTTATCAAATGATTTGCGGTCATATGGTTTTGTGTCGAAAAAAGCGATCTTCATATTTTTATCCGTATATTTTCAGCAGACAACTGTATATTCTATTTACTTTGTTTCCCTAAATCAATATAACAATACAAAAAATAGCCAATGCTTGCAAGCAAAAATATCCACAACAGCACATATTTGTTCAATTTTCGACTGCGCAGGTGGAGATAGGTCAAAGTCACATGTTTTAAACCTAAAAGATTGAACCTACGCAATTCAATCTTTTCATTATCTCTTCTTACTATCAATAAGTAAAGTAATTTTCAAATTTACAAATCTGCTAATTGTGGTCGCATAACATACACAAATCGAAAATGTCACTGCCCAATACAAGTGAAACATGAAATAACAAAGATAAAACAAAATCAATATAGCAACGAGTCCGACACAAGTTTGGCAGAGCTTAGAGTCCTCACCAAGAAAAAAGCCTTCCTCGATAAAGCCCATTTGATACAATAGAATTACTCCATTGAGAATATTCCACAAAGTAAAAATTCGCAACAATCCAGCTTCTGTTTTAAGTAGGTACATACCGGATGTAATCGCAGCTATTCCATTCATTGTCATCGCAAACACAAGCATAAGTATTTTTTCAATTGATTCTTTTTTCCTTTTGCTAAACACATGATAAATTGAAAGAAGAAACCCGGCAATAAATATCAGCGAAAACATGACAATAAACGAATTCTGTCTAGGGATATTGGAAAACTCCAGAGTACCCGCAAGTCCTTCTCTTACTCCTGCATCCGCAACATATATAAAGACAAACGCAATCGCCATCAAAAACGTTGCTGTTTCATCATAAGAAGGCGAAAGGTATTTAAATATCCATTTATTCATAACTTCTTCCCCAAGTATAGCCCCCTGCTAAAAATACAATCTGCGGGGTTATATCTGGGCATTCTAAACCATATACGGATTAAAATCCCTCTCTATCTGCTTTAAAATTCCTTCATCAAAACAAAGCGACATAAAGTCCACTCTTGAGTTAAGGATAATCACTGCGTTTAAGACAGCATCTTTTTGCACTACAGCTTTGAATTTCCTAGATACATTACGGTTAACTTTTGTTATATCTTCAAATATTTTAGGAAGTTTTTGCAATTTCCAATCCGTCTCTTTTCCCTGTCTTTGACGGAATAGCTGCGCCATAAGATACATACTTATCATCCTATACGCTGTCTCGTATGGGCTGGCAAACGGTAGATGATACCTGACCATAGGCTTAAGCTTATCAAATACTGGACAGCCGCTGGTAACCATAAATATACCCATAAGTGAGCTGAGGGCATTCTGAACGGGGATATTATTAAAATAAGTACGTCGCGGTGTTTCAATCCGCAAATCAACCTTGTCATAAGACACTACATCTTTGAAATTTTCCAGCAGGTTGTATAGATTCAGGGCTACAGGACAATATTCATGCTCTTCTCTATCAAGAGAACAATTTTCGCATCTAAACTTATTCATCAATGCCCAATCAGGCTTATTTTGAACATCAGTCTCATTTACAAGATCAAGAGTTTGATCATCAAGCCGGATAGCAAAAGTTTTTACCGCTCCGTCTTTGAACCTGAATTCATAATTTATATTAATAAGTTCCCTCTGCTGATTATCTGCTTTCATTTGCTCCTCCTATAACTTCTATTGTAATAAAATGTTATACTTATTTTATCACAATTACAGCAATTTTAGAATTTACAATTTAAAATGATAATTTAATTGAAATATTACCCCAATTGTGTACAATAATTAGTATAATGATACGCAAAACACTTACTATTCTTTTTGCTGATGTACAGGGCTACACATCCCGCACTGGGCGGCAGACCCGGGAGCAACACGAAAAATTTATAATCGAGCTCCAATCATTCATCAAAAAGCAGACAAAAGAAAAAAACGGCAATTTCGTTAAATCAATGGGAGACGGTTTCATGCTGACTTTCGAGTCTCCTACTGACGCTGTTGCCTGCGGAATTAACATACAAAAGCAGATCTCGCTAAGCAGCGCCTCCATTCGGAAACAGGAGAAGCCTATTCTTTTTCGTATCGGTATCAGCACCGGTGAAGTCATGGTTGATGAGAGCGGTGATGTTTATGGTGACGCGGTTAATATTGCTGCCCGTATCGAAACATTTGCTACTCCTGGCGAAGTTTACATTTCCGAAGCCACATATCTGGCAATGAACAAATCCGAATTCAATGCTATTGACCTTGGGCCGCAGAAGTTTAAAAACATACGCCAGGAAATCAGTGTTTATCGTGTTTTTGAGGGAAATGCAGATGTTATAACCAGCCTGCAGCGGCCGATTAGTAAGAAGCAGATTCATGCTGTTGCCGGAATTATTGTAGTCATAGCCATAGGCTTGTTAACTGTCTTTTTCTCACAAAAAAAATCCTCTGAGCCCGCCACGGTACCTGAGTCTGACATTTCTGCTCAATTCGAACGTATGCTGCGCGACAAGGATTTTCACGGCATAATCGAAACAGCTGAGAAAATGTTGCAGGATAATCCAAGCAGAAGCGAGCTTTATGCTTTCACAGGTGAAGCTTTAATGCAGCTGGGAGATTTGCAACGCGCAGAGACTTATTTAACAAAAGCTATTGCAATTGATCCGGAAAATCCGGGTGTATATTACATGCTTTCCAATCTTTACGCTGCGAGAAAAAAATTTGATCAAGCAATCAGCTACCTTGCAGAATATTTAAAAAGAGAACAAAACACGATCGAAAAGAAAATAGCTATAAACAGAATGCAGGAACTAGAACACTTAAAGCAGGAATATTTCACTCAAACTGAGCAACAATCCAAGCAGAAAGTTTTAGTTTCAGACATACCGGAACCAGTAGAGCAGCCCTTTTCACAACAACCCGATTCACAGCAACCAAACGCTTTTCAGAAAGCAGATCACAGCACTGAAAAGGAGAATATCGATCTAAGGCAGCCCAGGAAATCTCAACAGAAACCCCCGATTCATCAGAAGAAGAAGCGCCGGGAAAACAACCGTGAGAAATTACAAGAGCTCAGAAAACAGGTAAAAGAGTACATGCTTGATGACGACTACGTATCGGCAAGGCATATCCTTGGAGCAGCTGAGGAAGAACATTCCGATAACTCAGCCTTTTTAATCTGGGTCAGTAAATTATACTTGAAGATGGACAACCATGCTAAAGCCGAAGATATGCTCATGAGAGCCATAGATCTCAACCCAGACAATCCCACACCTTATTTTGGACTTTCCTTAATTTATGAAGAAATGGAAGATTACCAGGAAAGCATAAAAATGCTCGAAGAATTCATTTACAGAGATAAAAATGAAATCCGCCGCAAGAAGACAGAGGAAAAAATAGAATTGCTTCGAGAAAAGATGGAAAAATCACAATAGCGGTTTGCCTTCCTATTCCCCTTTTTGCTTTATTTTCCGTCTTTTTTAATTTTCTCAATTATCTCATCTGTAAGATTTTCTGAATCCGCAATGTTTCTGTTCTCAAGCACATTTAAAATAGAAGACTTAATTAATTCTTCATCCATAAAAATTGCCGGGAATTGCTTTGCCTCTTCAATATCTACAATTATCTTTTCTGCCTGTTCTACACAATCCTCTCTGACTCTAACAGAACCCTTTCCGGTCAGCAAGCCACGTATTGTCGTATAAGGCAGCATAACAAACGCTACTCCTAATTCTTTAAAAAATGCTTCCAAGCGTATTCTGGTAATGTCATCATCATAGCGGTAAAGCTCTATCCAATTTCTGCCGTCAGGGCTCTCAAAATCAATAGAAACCTCATCTTCAGAATTAGCAAGTTGCCCTTCCAAACCTCTTTTTTTAATCTCATCCATTATCAGCGCATAAACCCCTTCCTGATAATCGTCTTCTTTGGCCTGGGCCATTTCAACCAACGCTTCATCACTCATCCCATCGTATATTTTTTTTAGCCGTTCTTCTTCTTGATAATCCATATTCCTCCTTTTTATCTTCCAGAATACAACCTGCGACCTTAAAGAATTTAATCACACGTCACAAGTAAAAACAAAAGATCCAAAGCCCCCCCCGGGGTGGGAGGATTTCTTACTTTTAAGATCTGCCCCTTATTTCTTTAAATTTTTTCTTATTTCTTCCTCATG
>DAOVNL010000125.1 GCA_030630245.1 Candidatus Omnitrophota bacterium
AAAGCGCTTTCGGCCGGGTTCATCCGCTGTAATATCTTGAGCGGAATCCGCCGTAGTAATGCTGTTCTTTCGCATTTCTCTACGTGTCAGCCTGTGGCCTCCTGCGAAGGCGGATGAAGTTTAGTGCTGATTGCGCGAAACATAAAGTGATTATTGATCTGCCGCTTGGTTTAGGAGGCTTTGATGTTGAGGGCTACACCCCCGCAGTTTTTTTTGAGCAGCCTTGCCAGTTGTGCAGGCGTATATGCGGCCGGTTACTGTAACAATAGCAGGCTTGACTGATAGGGGATGAAGATAAAAATAAAAGTAGAAAAAGTATCTGGCCGGATCGCCTGGATAATATTAAAATCGAGGTTTCTCTGCCGAATGCGGATGCAGGCGAAAGGCATGATGCTGGGATTTTTGTTGTTATTAACGTTATAGGCACTTTTATGATAAACATAGGTATGCCAAGAAAAGCTGCTGATTTACCTTGTCGTAATTACGGTAAAAAAGCACAGGCAATACATATTAGCGGTTTTGACCTCTGGTGTAAACAAACAGGAAAAGGTAAAGAAAATCCTGTGGTTGTTATTATTCATGGGGGGCCTGGAATGTCCAGCTGTTATTTTCAGGACTATTTGCTGTTTCTGGAAAAAAAATTTCGTGTAATATATTATGACCAAAGAGGCTGCGGTTTTTCTCAAATAAAACCGGATTTAAAGAATTATACAATGAATGTGCTGGTCAATGAACTTGAAATGCTGCGCAAAGATGTTGCGCGTTCAGAAAAGATTATTCTTATCGGTCATTCCTTTGGCGGATTATTGGCAATGAACTATTCAGCACAATATCCCGGGCATGTTGAGAGCTTGATTTTGATTTCTCCGCTTTCGGAAAAGATAAATTTCGGGGCATCTCTCGTTATGTTCAATAAGGTGTTTTTCAATAGCGGAGTTCCCCCTGCTGATCCGGAAAAAGCAAATGCTTGGTTTTTAAAAACAATACCTGCTTTATTCTCTTCATCCATGTATGAAAGAAAAAAGATAAGATTGCTTAAGCCTGGATATGTTTCATTTGCTTGTATGATTTCTTTAATACGCTCCTTGGAGTGGGAAAATATCAGAAAAAACATTTCAGATATAAAGACGAAAACATTAATTATATACGGGGAAGCGGAATTTATCACTACTCCGGAGAGATCTCACCAGAAACTTCATCATCTAATTCGCGGATCTAAATTGTCAAAATTTTATAAAAGCGGTCACTGGACTTTTTTGGAAGAACCGGATAAATTTGAAAAAACAATTTTTGATTTTCTGGAAGCTAATCGATAATGTTTTGACAGAAAATATATTATAGATTATAATATATTGTTGTCCATAATAGCATTAGGCAAATTGTTAAAAATATATAAAAAACATGGCAGATATAATCTATAGCATATTATTATTAATTAATATAATCGCAACTGGTGCGCTTGGATTTATTATCTATGTTAAAAAAAGAAACAGTGTTTTTAATCAGACTCTTTCTGCTTCTATGTTTTTTTCGTTCATTTGGATGAGTTCTCATTTTGCCCGCTATAGCATTATCCCCTTTCCTCTCAGTGTTACCAAGGAGCAGTTTTTCTATTGGGCAAAGGTAAGCCATTATGCCGGTATATTTCTCGCAGCTTATGTAGGCTATTTTTTAATAAGCTTTCCTGATCGCAAAAACAAACCTTTGCCCAGGTGGTTTACAATTCTTTGGCTAGCAGTTATACCCTTTTTTTGCGGCGCATTGAATTTTTTCAACCTTGTGGTTAAGGATATGCATCTAATCGGCGATAAATATTTTATAATAGCCGGTCCATTAATGCCGGTTTATCTCTTGTGTTGTGCAACTGTCCTATTTTCCGGAGTGACAGTGATTATCAAAAAACTTTCATTGCTTACTGGATTGCCGAAAATGCAGGCCAAATATGTCGGAGGCGGGTTTTTAGTAAGCAGTATTTTTATTATAGGGAATAATCTATTATTGCCTTCCTTAACAATTGTGTTTCCCTACCTTTTAAAATTCAGCGGCATTTACCGGTTTGCGCCGTTTTACACATTAATCTTTTTCTACTGCACCGCATATACGATTATGAAACACCGCTTGCTGGATATTGAGCTGGTAATCAGCCGCTCAGCAGGATATCTTATTGCTACTATAGCAGTGATCGGCGGTTATATCATGATTGTTGCTTTAACTGAACAATTCGTGCGCGGATTTGTCGGCTACAGCAACTTTGTAATATCTTCTATGTCGGCGTTAATTGTTGCGTTTACTTTTCAACCATTGCGGTCATTTATTCAAGAGTTTGTTTATAATAAGTTTTTTGCCGGGCGTTTTAAATACCAGCAGTTTCTTCTGCAGGCCAGCCAGAGAATAGTGACAATTTTAAATATGGAGGAATTAATAAATTACTTTGTTGATACAGTACAACATAATATTGGTACGCAGCGAGCTGCTTTCTTATTGCGTAACGAAGAAGAAGAACCACAAGGGGGGCATGTCTATTATATTCAGGCATGCAGAGGAATTAGCCCTGAAATAGTTAATAAATTTGAGATACAAAACGGATTAATCAGCTGGTTTAACCATACCAGGCAAATATTTATAAAAGATGAAGCCGAGCTTGAAATGGCGGAAAAAGGGTTTAGCAAACTTTATGGAAGATTAGACCGGATTGGCGCTAAAATCCTTGTTCCGGTTTTTAGTAAAGAAAGCCTGGCCGGTATTTTGGCCTTGGACCGCAAGAACAATGGGCGTATCTATTCGCAGGCAGATATAGACATTTTAAACATTTTGTCCGCAGAAGTGGGTATTGCTTTGGAAAATTCCCGTTTGTATGGTGAAGCGATTACGGATTCTTTGACCGGACTTTTTAACCGGAGGTATTTTGATCATCGGTTACAGGAAGAGCTTTTAAGAGCACGGCGTTATAGGCATTCTATATCGCTTTTAATGATTGATGTTGATAAGTTCAAGGAAATAAATGATGGGTATGGACACCCGGCCGGTGATTTTATTCTCAAACAGCTTGCTCATATTATACGAAAAAGTTTGCGGCAGATCGATATTGTGAGCCGTTATGGCGGGGAAGAAATAATGGTTATTCTTATAGAAACAGGAGAAAAAGTTAATCTTGAGAAGGATGGAGAGAATAGGACAATTGATGCTTGTAGAACGGTAGCGGAACGTATTCGCAAGAATGTTGCTCAAACCAACTTTCATTTTGGAAAAGAACAGATGAGGATTACGGTAAGCGTGGGAATGACTTGTTGTAATAATATGGCTGAAGACGAGATAATAACAGTGGATACATTGGTTGATACCGCGGATAAGGCATTATATCGGGCAAAAAAGGATGGACGCAACTGTGTTAGAGGGTTGATTTAAAATAAAAAAAGGGAATTTATATTGAAAAAGTGGATTTGTGTCATAATTTTTTTGTTGGTTATAAGCGGAACAATAATTTCTAATGCACAGGCGCGGTTTGAGATAGTTGATCATGGAGCGCGTGCTTCAGGAAGAGCCGGCGCGTTTGTTGCCAGAGCTGATGATGGTTCTGCGTTTTATTATAATCCGGCAGGGATTGCAGAGATGGAAGAGGGTATTTTTCAAGAAGATATTATGTGTTTATTTCGCTATTCAAAATATGAATCTCCTACAGGAGAAGGAGAAACAATAACCCAGGCGGCAATGTTACCGAATACTTATATAGTTTTAAATCAGGAAAGTGATTTATATAAATTTGGAGTAGGAATATACGTGCCATTTGGTTCCGTTACGGAATGGAGTGAAAATGGGCCACTTCGTTACCAGGCTACTTATAGTGAGTTGAAAACACTTGTTGTTAATCCATCTTTAGGCGTTAAGATAAATAACAAATTATCAGTTGGTGGAGGTGTAGATATTTATGAGGGGCGGGTTATCTCTCGCAAGATGATTAATTACGCGGCATTAGTGCCCGGTTCTCCGGACGGATTTTACGAATTAGTTAGTGAAAAGGCGAATGCGGTAGGATACAACTTGGGATTGCTCTATAAGCATGATGAAAACAACCGAATAG
>DAOVNL010000115.1 GCA_030630245.1 Candidatus Omnitrophota bacterium
GGCTTAGTGTTAGAAGAAATAGAACGAGCTGAGGGCCTGATTGCTAAATTCTTAAATTTTGCCAAACCAACAGCTCCGGAACTTGCCAAGGCGGATATAAATGAGTTAATAATGAAAAGCCTGCAATTCCTGAAATTCAGGTTTGAGAAACAAAAAATAGCAGTTCATAATGAATTAAAAAACGGCCTTCTTGAAATACTCTGCGATCAGGCAAAGTTAAAAGAGGTTTTTTTGAATATTTTTTCAAATAGTATTGATGCTATGCCTGAGGGCGGTGAGCTTACGGTTAAGAGTGAATGTATAAAAAAAGACGCGCTAATCACCATTTCTGATATAGGTATAGGAATACCATCACAAGATATTCCTCAATTATACAATCCTTTCTTTAGCAATAAAACACAGGGCACAGGATTGGGGTTGTCCATAGCGCACAGGATAATAGATGAACATAACGGCCTTATTAATATAAACAGTGAAAAAGGAAAAGGCACTACCGTTAAAATTACGCTGCCTATTTCATTAGGAAATCGGTGATTGCCTATGTACTCTAAAAGAAAGAAGAAGATGCGCATACCCACGATTTTAGTTGTTGATGATTCAAAAGCGATCCTTACGATGTTAAAAACGTTTTTAGAAAAGGAAGGCTATGATGTTATAACTACGCTTACGGCTTTAGACGCCCTGCCTTTGATACAGATGCGGGAAATTGATTTAGTAATCATGGATATAAAACTGCCGGGATTAAGCGGGATTGATGCCTTAACGGAGATAAAGAATAAGGACATCAAATTACCGGTAATTATCATGACCGCCTTTGGAACGACCCAGACCGCGATTGAAGCGATGAAAAGAGGGGCATATGATTATGTAACAAAACCGTTTAAGATTAATGAATTAAGTAATTTGGTGAAAAAGGCGCTTGAAGCCGGGTGGCTGATGAGGGAATCAGTTTCATATCAGGGGGAAAAAGGAGAAATACCTCAGGAAGGTGTATGCATTATTGGCAATTCTCCCCTGATGCAGGAAATATTTAAGACCGTAGGTAAAGTTGCCGAGTCAAGCGCGGCCGTGCTTATCCGGGGACAAAGCGGCACAGGAAAGGAACTCATAGCCAGAGCCGTATATCAAAATTCTTCAAGAAAAGATAAACCTTTTTTAGCCGTAAACTGCGCGGCAATACCGGAATCTCTTTTTGAGGCTGAACTCTTTGGGCATGAAAAAGGCGCTTTTACCGGCGCGATAAATAAAAGGATCGGAAAGTTTCAGCAATGTGACGGCGGTACAATATTTCTTGATGAAATAGGCGATATGCCTCTTTCTACCCAGACCAAAATTTTGCGGGTATTACAGGAACATACCTTTGAACCTGTGGGAAGCGAAAAAACTATAAATGTAGATGTCAGGGTGATTGCTTCGACCAACAAAGAGCTATGGAAGGCGATAGAAAAGGGAGAATTTCGGGAAGACTTATATTACAGGTTAAAAGTAGTAACTATTTTCATGCCGCCGCTTTGCCAGAGGAAAGAGGATATCCCTCTTCTTGCTGATTATTTTATTCATAAATCCAATAATACTTTCAGCAAAAATATTAAAGGGGTTGACAGGCAATTATTGTCGTGTTTAAAAGAATATCATTGGCCGGGAAATGTCCGCGAGCTTGAAAACGCTATACAGACGGCAGTAATAATGAGTAAAAAGGGCATCTTAGGGTTAGATGATTTCCCGCTTTTTAACCATCCGGAGCAAGGGAGCATTAAAGATGACGCAAGGCAGGAACGCGATTACGCGGATATATTTGAAGATATTCTTAAAGAGATGCTAAAAAATTCTAAACTTACCGGTTCAGGGAATTTGCATCGGGAAATCATGAAAGGATTAGAAAAAAATTTAATCAAGCTGGTGCTGGATAAAAGCCGCAAAAGCCAATCTAAAACCGCAAAACTTCTGGGTATTAGCAGAAACACATTAAGAACCCGGATGAAATCCTACAATTTATTTGATACATAACCTTATAAGATTACTTCTTCTTTCGATAAATCTCCAGGAATTCGGCTGGTGATACTACTTGTATGCCTTCTCGTTTTTTGATCGGATAATGCTTCAGATTTCCTGTAACTAAATACCGGGCTTTGCCTCCAAGCGCCACTTCTAAGAAAGGTTCATCATCCGGATCAAGCAATCTTTTAACAAGAAGTTTGCCAGTAGTGATATTTCCACAGGCTTTTATTTGCTCAAGTAAATCTTCTACCTGTGCTTCATCAAAAGGAAATTTTTCTCGGGCCAAAACATTTTGATATTCACAAAGAATCCGGGCATCATAACAAAGCTCTAAGCGTCCGGAAGCTGCCATCCTTATAATTTCACCTGGCGGCCCAAAAGGGGAAAGCAGCCCAGATACGACAACGTTTGTATCTAGAACTAATTTCATCCTGCTTGCCGTTCCCTTCGCGCAGCAGCAATCTCTTTGTTAACCTCTTCGGAGCTCATGCGGTCAGTATCTGCTTCCACAGAGCGCCTTTGTATTGAATCTACTGCCCTCATTGCCCGTACCTGGCGAATCATAGCAAGGGATTCTTCGATTCTATCCGCGGAAGTCGCGGTCAAGATAGCAATGGGCTTGCCATTGGAAGTAAGCACCATTTCTTTTTCTTGGGGAAGCTCTCGCTGGATATTAGCCGATTTACTACGTAAATCTCTTATCGTTATAAACTGCATCTATATCACCCTCCTGTCACTTTAAAGTGTACACTATTGTCGCTCATTTGTCAATCTAAAATTTAAAAACCTCGTAATCGATGAGTAAATGGGGAGGGTATGTTTAAAAGATATCGCGTAGTGTTTTAAACAGATTCTCTTCATCTGTTTGCGCATTCCGGTAACTTTGGCCGGTAATTCCGTGTTACTTCTCCCTCATTTCAGGCTTCTTTTCCACCGTATAATGTCATAAAGTAATAGTTTTGCACCAAGGGTGATTTTTGAGCAGGGTGTTCATGTTTTGATCACAATTGATCAAAAAAGGGGCAACTATTTGAATGCCTGCTAAAGCAAAATTCTTAAAAAGAGAAAATTTTTAAAATCATAACATATTTTAAATAAGCCAGTTACGGAAAATAATTGGCTTTTTTTATTTATTTCCTCTATCTGGAACAATTCTTCCTTATGTACTATAAGTGGAGGTTGGAAAGATGAGGATAATGAACATAGTGAGAATGATAGTAATAACGGGACTGATGGTAATTACCCCTGTGAATATGGCTTTAGCTAAAGAGCCGGGTTGCCCTGAGCAGAGTCGAAGGGTGGTTCACCCTGAGCACAGTCGAAGGGTAAAAATAGCGATTTTGGATTCCGGTTCTAATTATAGATATAAAGAAGGAATAAGTCTTATTAACGGTTCAGTGAAAGACGAAAACGGCCATGGGACGTTGATGTCCGGGATTGTAAAGGAAATTTGCCCAGAGGCAGAACTGTATATCGTAAAGGTAATGGGCGAAAACGGACTGGTAGTGAATGAAAAAGCAATCATTTTAGGTATTGAATGGGCAATATCTAAAGAGGTGGATGTTATTAATATGTCATTAAGAGTTAAAAAATCAGAAAAGATTCATGAGGCGATTAAGAAAGCATATGATAAGGGCATCATCATTCTTGCTGCCGCCGGGAACAAAACCTCCAGAATGGGCAGATTAACTATGGACTGCGGACTATCGACTATGGACTATGAAGCTGCTTATCCGGCAAAATACGATGAAGTTGTCGCGGTAGGGGCGCTTGACAGACGCGGTAGAGTATATAAGAAATCAGCAGGAGGAGACAATGTTGAGCTTCTCTGCAAGGGGTATAAGGGGAAAAAGGCAGGCACTTCAATAGCTTGCGCGTATGCTGCAGGGTTTGCGGCAAAAATAATTTCCGAAAATTCTGGGATTGATAGCTTAGCAGTAAAAGAGAATCTGCGGGGAAAAAGTAAAAAAAAGGAGTGGAGATGATAGATTACGATCTTAAACTAATGAATAAGCTCTATTGGTGGTGGTTTGTATCATCAGAGAAAAAGTGCAGCCCTGAAATAATAAAGGGAAAAGACAGTAACCTGGGCAGCGAAGAAGTAAAAACATAAACTTAGCCATCATGTTTAAAATATATCGCATAGTGTTTTAAACAGTTTCTCGTCATCTGTTTTGCGTGAAGAAACGATATACCCCCCCCCCCCCCC
>DAOVNL010000131.1 GCA_030630245.1 Candidatus Omnitrophota bacterium
ACATTGGCAAAAAATTGAGCCAATGCGTCGCCATTAATCCCCGGAATCGGTATGAAACATCCCAAACGGTAAATCGCGACCAACCCCAAGGTAAACAAAATCCTTTGTCTCAAATCGGGGATCTTAAAAGAATTTATTAGTGCTTTAACAGTTCTAAGCATTGCTATCCTGTTTTGTTGCCAGGCTTAAAATTTCTGCCTTGCCGCCTAAATCCTCTATAGCTTTAATTGCCGTCTTAGAAAATTTATGCGCTTTAACTATTATGGACTTTTCCAGCTTACCCTGTGCCAGAATTTTAACCGGCACATGCAGTTTATGAATAAGGCCCAGCGCCTTTAATTCCTTGGGTGTGACTGTTGCCTTATCTTCGCATTTATTCAGGGACTGCAGATTTACAAGCTGGTATTCCTTTTTAAATTTGCTGATGAATCCGCGTTTTGGCACTCTTCTGATCAAAGGCATCTGGCCGCCTTCAAATCCGGGGCGCTTTCCTTTACCGGTTCTTGATAACTGCCCTTTATGGCCGCGTCCGGAGGTTTTCCCGGATCCTGAACCAGAACCGCGTCCGACAATTTTTTTATTTTTTCCGGCTCCTTTTGGAGATTTTAAATCATTCAGCTTTAACATCTTCGTTCTTTTCCTCTTTTACTTCGCTTTTTGTTGAATCCCGCTCTTTTTCTTTTTCGCTTTGCATCCCCTGAGCTATTTCCTGTTTTAAATCTATATGCTTTTTTAAATCTTTAAGCCCCTGCATGGTAGCTTTTGCTATATTAACAACGTTTGAGGAACGCAGTGATTTAGTCAAAATATCCTTAATACCGGCAAGTTCACAGATCGCCCTTACAGAGCTTCCGGCAATAACCCCGGTTCCTTCAGACGCGGGTTTGAGCATTACTCTTGCCGCCGAAAATTTACCCAAAACTTCATGCGGAATTGTTGTGCCCTTAAGCGGCACGTCAATCAGGTTTTTGCGTGCTGTTGTTACGCCCTTACGAATAGCTTCAGCAACTTCATTTGCCCGTCCTAAAGCGCAGCCAACCCGGCTTTTCCCGTCACCCGCGATAACCAGAGCGGTAAAAGCCATCTTCTTTCCGCCTTTATGCGCCTTAGAAACACGGTTTATCGCAATAACTTTCTCTACTATTTCTATCGTCTCGTTTACGTTCAATAGTTCTTCCAATTTCTCACCTTAATCCTTATTTTAAAACTTTAATCCGCCTTTGCGCGCTGCTTCAGCAACAGCTTTAATTCTGCCATGATAAAGATACCCGCCGCGATCAAAAACAACCTCTTCTATGCCCTTATCTTTTGCCCCTTTAGCTATGAGCTCACCAAGTAAGGTTGCGGCATTAATATTGTTCGCCTTGACTTTTTCCTTCAACTCTTTTTGCTGCGTGGAACAAGTCAGGATAGTCATATTATTTTCATCATCAATAAGCTGCGCATAGATATTTTTCAGGCTTCTGTAAACACTTAAACGCGGCCTCTCTTTTGTCCCTGTTATTTTTTTACGAATTCTTTTATGTCTTTTAGCTCTTGCCGCTTTCATTATCTTTTACCTTTTATTTTTTACTTTTTACGTATTACTTATTTAGCCATTGCTTTACCGGCTTTTCTTCTTACCTGCTCGCCTACATAGCGAATACCTTTGCCCTTATACGGCTCAGGCGGCAGAAACGCTCTGATATCCGCGGCGGCCTGGCCTACTTTTTGTTTATCAATACCTTTAATAACAATCTGTGTGGGTTTCGGTGTTTCCAGTGTTATACCCTCCGGCACAATATATTCAACCGGATGAGAAAAACCAAGCTGCAGCACCAATTTCTTTCCGGAGAACTGCGCGCGGTACCCAACCCCGGTCATTTCCAGTTCCCTGCTAAATCCATCGCTTACGCCTTTGATCATGTTCGCGATCATCGCTCTGGTCAACCCATGCAAAGCGCGCTCATGCTTAGCATTGCCGACCCTGGTTACCTTTACCTTATTATCCTCTAACTTAACTTGAATACGCGCATATAACGGAAACCGCAGCTTTCCTTTCGGGCCTTCGATTTCCACGCTGTCTTTCGTCAAGTTCACCTTTACGTTTTGAGGCACTGCTACCGGCCTTACACCTATTCTTGACATTTTTTACACCTGCTCGTTAATATAAACTTTTAAGTTAACAACTAAAAATCAATCAATATAAAATTACCATATATAGCAAAGTATCTCGCCGCCAATTTTCATGCGACGGGCATTACTATCATCCAATATCCCTTTAGACGTAGAAAGCACCGCAAATCCTGTACCTCCGAACACATGCGGGATATTCTCTTTATCAACATAAACACGGCGGCCCGGCTTTGAAATCCGCTTTATCCCGGTAATCACACCCTTCTTATTCTTAACGTATCTTAAGTACGTGCGTATAATTCCTTGCTTGCCGTCTTCAATGCGCCGATAATCAACGAGATATCCATGCCTCTTTATTATCTTTAAGATCTCTTCCTTAATCTTTGATGCCGGAAAATCAGCTTTTTCTTTTTTCGCGCCCTGAGCGTTACGAATCACCGTTAACATATCAGCAATAGGGTCAGTGATACTCATATATTTCTCCTGTTAAAATTTTTAATGTTTGATTTTTAATATTTGGTATTTAAAAACTACCAGCTAGCTTTACTAACTCCCGGGATTAAGCCCTGTGAAGCCAATTCCCTGAAGCAAATCCGGCAAATTTCAAAACGTCTCATAAAACCACGCGAGCGTCCGCACACTTTACAGCGTACATACTTGCGAGTTCTGAATTTTTGCGGCCTGCTAGCCCTAACTATCTGACTTGTTTTTGCCATAACGCGTTAACTCCGAAAAGGCATGCCTAAAAAACGAAGCATCTCTTTTGATTGTTCTTTGCTTTTTGCCTTAATCACAATAACTATATCCATACCCTGCACATGTTTTACTTTATCAATATTTATTTCAGGAAAAATCGCCTGTTCCGTGATACCTAAAGTGTAATTGCCCTGCTTATCAAACGCGCTCGGGGAAACGCCGCGGAAATCCCGGATACGCGGCAAGGTAACATTGACCAGCCGGTCAAGAAAATCATACATCTTTGTTTTGCGCAAGGTAACCTTACATCCAACCGGCACCCCTTTTCTAAGCTTAAAATTCGCAACAGCCTTTTTTGCGCGGGTAATTACAGGCTTTTGTCCGGTTATCGTCGCTAAATCCGCCATCGCGGACTCCAGGATCTTTATATCCTCCTGCGCCCTTCCAACACCCATATTAATTACGATCTTCTCTATTCGCGGAGCTTCCATTTTGCTCCTCAGTTTAAACTTCTGCATTAACTGAGCAATTCCTTCATTTTCATATTTTTCTTGTATTCTTGCTGCCATGTTCACACCATCTCTTGACATTTTTTACAAATTCTAGTTTTAGACCTATCATTCAAAAACTTTGTCCCTAAGCGCGAAGGCTTTGAACACCTTGGGCAATAAAACATAAGATTTGAAACATGCAGCGGACTTTCCTTTTGCAGAATGCCGCCCGGCTGATCCTGCCGTGTCTGACGAGCATGTTTTTTTACAAAATTTACTCCCTGCACAAGAACTCTATTGGTAGATTTCGAAAAACGCAGAACTTTGCCTGTCTTGCCTTTTTCTTTTCCACTCATTACGTAAACCGTATCACCTTTTCTTATTCTCATAGCTTTTCTATTTTCTATTATCTATTATCTATTCTCTATTTTCTGGTTACTGATTTCTGGTTACTGTTCATATAACTTCCGGAGCCAAAGATACTATTTTGGTAAAATTCTTATCTCTGAGTTCCCTGGCTACCGGCCCGAAAATTCGCGTACCGCGCGGATTCTTTTGATTATCGATAATTACGACCGCGTTATGATCAAACCGCAGATAACTGCCGTCTTTGCGTCTTATCGGTGTTTTCGTTCTGACAACTACCGCCTTAACGACCTCGCCCTTTTTCACCGCGGCAGCAGGCATAGAC
>DAOVNL010000132.1 GCA_030630245.1 Candidatus Omnitrophota bacterium
AATTCCTTGCTTTGCCGCCATTTCTTTACCGAATTTGACGCTGCTTCGATAATCTCGTTCATATCTATTTTTCCTTTACTCATCGCGAATTCGCCCGCTTCAATTTTGGAAATATCAAGTAAATCACTCACCAAGCGAATTAGCCGCTTCGCGTTATCATTAATGATCTTTAAAAGCCCCCCGGAATCATCACTAATAGCATTCTCTTTTTTTTCAAGTAAAAAAACGGAACTTTTTTCTATATTAATCAGGGGAGCCCGTAATTCATGCGCGATATTTGAAAGATATATTGATTTAAACTTATCTTTTTTCTCTAGTTCCTGCTCTGTTCGTTCAATTAATATTGCCCTTTTCTCAAGTTCGTCCGCGTTCTGCCTGATCTGCCTGCTCACTTTATTTATAGAACCGGCAAGATTTTCGGCCCCGCTGGACTTGCCCACTTTCACCTGCTGATTTAAGTTCCCATCCGCGATGATATTAAGCGTTTCATACAATCTTGACACCAGCTGTATAAATTTCATCAGGTAGGCCATTCCCAAAACGCTAATACAGCCGGTAATCATGATAATAATCCCTTTTGAATAAACAGCAAATTCATTAAAAACGGTAGATAAATAATAGGCTGCCAGTAAAGGAATAATTACAATAAGCGCTAATGCTGCGGCAATTTTATTTCTCATAATTTTCCCTTAAAATAACTTTTTGCCTACAATGCGGCCTTTTCCTGTAAAACTTTGTTGATTGTTTTAACAAGATTTTCAATCTCTATTGGTTTCGCGATATAATTTTGTCCGCCGATTTCCCTAATAGGAGCACCGCCGATTTCTTCTTTTGTAACAACAGCGGTTAAAAATATCAGCGGGATATTATTTATTCCTGTATCCTCGCGCAGAATCTCCGCTACATCCGGCCCGCTCATTTTCGGCATCATGACATCCAGAAGAATTAAATCCGGCTTTTCCAGCCGGCAAAGCCGAATCCCGTCTTCTCCTGTGCCTGCCGTAAATACTATAAATTCTCCTGTATTTTCTAAATTCTTTTTCAGAAAAAAGCAAAAATCTTCTTCGTCGTCAATAACAAGAATTTTTTTTCTGCCGATCATTATCTTTCCCCCTTTTCATTGTCTTTATTCTTTCTCCGGGGCATCATGCCCGTATCTGCCCTTGCCGGTTCAATACTTCATCAATCTTATCTTCTAATCTCTGCCGGCTAACCGGTTTTACCAGATAATCTTCACAATAATAGCGTGCCGCCTTTAACTTTGTGGCATCATCTTCAACAGCGGTTAACATCACGATTGGTATTGACATCGTCTTTTTGTCTTTTTTTAGAATTTCAATTATTTTTATTCCATCTTTCCCCGGCATCATAACATCCAGGAAAATAAGATCGGGAGGATCTTTTCGCGCCATGGCTATACCCCGATCCGGATTGGCCGCGTAGTCAACCAAAACCTTTGCCGAATGTTCTAAATTTTGTTTGATGAAAAAACAAAAGTCTTCTTCGTCATCAATTAAAAGAATTTTTCTTCTATTCCTCATTTTTTCTTTCCTAAGCGGCTTGGGGCAATTTCACAACAAACGTTGTCCCCTCATTTACTTTACTTTTTACATCAATCCTCCCGTTATGACGCTCTAATATCAAATGCGCAATACTCAAACCAAGGCCTGTCCCCTTACCTGGTTCCTTAGTCGTAAAAAAAGGATTGAATATGTTCGATAATTCCTCTTCTCGAATCCCTTTACCCGTATCAGCAACCTCAACAGTCACGAAATTTTCTTTTTTGCCGTTATTTTCTTTGTTTTTTCCGTTTAAGCTTATACTCAATTTAAGCCTTCCTTCTTTAGGCATAGCATCAAGCGCGTTTGTGTAAAGATTAAAAAACACCTGCCGCAAAACAGTTTCGTCAGCATTTACCCGCACATTTTCTTTCGGAAAATTCTTTTCTATCTCTACATTACTTAAGCGGGCCCGGCTGGCAACTAAAGCGGCAGCTTCATCTAATAACTTGCCCAGATCAACCAATTTTAACTCAAGCTTTGAAGCGCGGGAAAACTTCAAAAGATCCACAATAATATTGTTTGCCCTATCAATGGAATTTTTTATTTTTCCTACAACCTCATCAGACGCGTTATCATTTTTGCATAGAGTATTGTTTAATAATTCTACTCCTCCCAGGATAATCCCCAGCGGATTTCTGATTTCATGGGCAATGCCGAATGCCAAGTGTCCCACTGCCGCTAATTTTTCAGTCTGGATAAGCTGGTTTTGCGTATCGTTTAACTGGGCAATAACTTTTCTTAACCCATCAATGTTTTCCTGCAGCTGAAGATATAATCCCGCGTTTTCAATTGCCACCGCCGCTTGTCCTGCCAGAACAAACACTAATGTTTTTTCACGCTCTGTAAAACTTTCTTCTGAAACCTTATCGCTTATATTAAGCATTCCCAGGGCATTCCCCTTCGATCGTGAAGAAATACTTACTAACGGTATGTTCAAAGTTGACGATGTTAGGGCTTGCTCTTTTCCCTGTACCGCCTTATCACTGATATCTTCATTTAAGTTTATCTCGGTGTTGCGTATTATATTTTTATCTAAGCCGCGTGCCGCTTTGACATTCAAAGCCCTTGTTTTGGGGTCAATCAGCATAAGTGAACCGCGTTTTGCTTTAGTGATACTTAACGCGGAGTCTAAAATTCTATTAAAGAGCGGCTCTAATTCAAATACTGAGGTGATTAACCTGGTTATCTCTGCAAAAGTCATTAGCTCGCTCAGTTCTATGTGTTTTATTTGATATTTTTGTTTTTCCAGGCATTGCTTTATCGTTGTCAGCATTGCCTGAACATCAAACGGCTTACAGATAAAATCAAACGCCCCAATCCTAACCGCCTCTACTGCTGTCTCTATGGTCGGATACCCGGTAAGAATGATTAACTCTACATAAGGGTTGGTTCTTTTCACCTCTTTTAATACTTCCATCCCGTCTTTTTTGGGCATTTTCAAATCCGTTATCAGGAGATTAAACGATGTTTTTTTTGCCTTTTCAAGCGCGATATTGCCGTCTTCCGCTGTTTCAACCTCATATCCTTCTTTTAATAACGAACGCGTAAGAAGCTGGCGGATAATTGCTTCATCATCAACAACTAAAATTTTTTGTTTATCCATCTCAATTTTTTATTTCAAGCTTCCTTTATATACTATTATCGGGATCAAGCTCTGCCTGTTAAAGGCCATTTCCCTTGTTCAACTTTATCATGCCTGGCTTTTTTTAATTTCCATACCGCGGTCTTCAGCGTATACCCTTCTTCGTCAACTAAGGATTTAACATAGCGGGCGCGGTCTATATCATCTTTTGAATAACGCCGAAAAAGCCGCAAGCCAAATGTCTTTTTTAAAGGCCTGACTACACCATGCTGTTCCCAGGAATAGAGCCTGTGTACCTCAACCCCTATTTTTCTTGCCGCTTCAATTATTCCTATCTCTTTTTCCTTTTCAAACAATTCCATTTTTCTTTTTTCATTCCGGTTAAATATTCAACTTCAACCTTCAATATTGCTTTAAATTAAAAGCCCATTTTCACCAGCTTTGCTCTAACGCGAAAGCTTTTTAATGAGCTAATTCTTCTCTTTATATACGCACTAAAATATTCTATATTCCACTATATTATGTTTTAGCATTCAAAGAGAATGATTAATATACTACTATAAGATAATATAGTATATTCTTGACCTTGTCAAGTATATTCTTTTATGTTATTTTATACGTGTCCAAATTAGTCTAAGACTATCGACAAGTAAATGCGTTTGAGCCTTAATTCTGATAAATCCGAATCCTTCGTCATTCTGAGGAGCGATAACGACGAAGAATCTTAACAAGAGATCCTTCGCTATGCTCAGGATGACTCAATTTGGACAGCTATGACGAACAATGATATATTATAATAGATTACTATATTTTCCCTATTTTTGCAAACTAAAAAC
>DAOVNL010000127.1 GCA_030630245.1 Candidatus Omnitrophota bacterium
ACCCAATGATCAGTATTTAAATTTTTCTATTGCAAAAATGAATATGGATTTTATCCTGCAGGTTCATGAGTTCATCAAAGCTTATATTAAAACAAACGGATCAGAGAAGGCTCAGATCAAGGAACTTGCCGAAATGTTTGATAGGGGGTTTTTCGCGGAGTTTTTAGCTAATTTGGAAAAAGGAGAATATCAGGATTTGCTTGAAAAACTAAGTAAAACTGATGATATAGATGCTGAAGAGTTATTAACCCGAAATCTTTTTTGTGGATCATCAGCAAATAATAAAATCTGTTTTTACTTAGAAAAAGCATTGCACATTAACCCGTTTGATAGAAAGCAGAAAGCCAGGTTTGATAAATCTTATGGATACATAACACGGATTGCGCTTGCCTTAGCTTATTTGTATGAAGGAAGTTACGCGAAGGCAAAACAAAAGGTATATGAGGCGGCAAATTACACAGAGCAGTTTGGTTTAAGTGGTGATATTGTGAAAACCATATTGCCGCAAGCTGTTTTAGATGGACAGAAAGGCAAGAAATTCATTACGGATCTTTTGTGTTCAAGAGCGGGCACAAAGATTAAAAATAATATTATGGGGAACAAAGATTTGCTGCGTCCGAAAGCATTGAGTATGCTGAAAGACATTTTTACAGATAAAGACAATGAACGCTTAGCCAAGAATAGCGCAAGGCTTCTTAATGCTCTGGGAATAGAAGATAGCCAACCAAGGCCTGTAGTTGTAAAGAAAGCTAATAATGGAGTTAAAGTAAAAGGGGCAATAAAAACAGCTGAGGTGTTAATAATCAAGGTAAATGAAGCTCTACAAGCTGTAGAAACAAAAATGGATAAGAAACCAAAAAGAACAAAGAAAAAAGGCAAGAAAAAGGAAAAAAAACAAAAGCTGTTAGATATGAATTCTTTGGAAATAAGCCAACTGAGTAAAGCTCTAAGTGAAATGACGGAAGCTTATCAGAAGAGAGGTTCATCAATCATATTGGATTATTTAAAAAATCTTGTAAAAAAAGAGCAGGTTTTTAAAAATCTGTTTGCAGCGCGTACTCTTATACAAATAGTTGCTGATATGGAAAAAGAAGAGGCTGTGGATATTTTAAAAAGCTATATAGGGATTTATCCGGAAAATGATCCTGTCGGCAGGGAAGTAGTTAAAGGATACGAGAATACGGCAAATTATTTTAGAGAGTTGAAAAAAATGGAGGTTCACGCTGCAGATCTTACACAGAGAATTTCTCAGGTTGATGCCGAAGGCCTCGCGTTTTCTCAAGCCCAGCAGCAGCTAAATGAGCTTGATCAAGAGTCGAAAACTTTGCTTGATCAATTCTCACACATTAAGGATAGACAGCTTGGAAAAGAATTACATCATAAGTGTTGGGAAAGTATATCTCAGTTATTAGCTGATGCCGGAACAGATGCGCAGGCTGTTCTAGAAGGGAAAAAGAACGCGTTTTTAGACGCGTGCACTGCTTGTGAGCAAGAACTTGATACTAAATGGAGAGAAGCTGCCGCGGAAGGCAAATCAGCAGTAGAAAAAATTATAAGCTTAAAAGTCTGGCAGCAAACTCAGGCTTTTCCGCAAGCTGATGATGATATTATTTATTTACCGAAAATACAAGACGCTTTAACACAGCTTTCAGAATCCTGGGATAAGAAGCAGCAAGATATAAAAGAGATGATTGAAAAATTTTCTTTGATTTGTAAAGATAAAGTGCGTTTTGAAATCGCTGATGATATTTCAAACCTTCATTTTGAGAATATTGATATTCTTATGGGCATTGGCAAATCAGCTGCTGAACAGGATATGTTTGAAGTAATGAAAGCTGTATTTACGCATAATCCGAATTTAGATATTGTAGAAAGTATAACAGGTCAAGAGCATCCTAATTCCACAGGTGTTTTTCCCCCGGTTTTCAATGGGGCAAAAGAAAAATTAATAGAAATTCAAAAAGCTTTAAGGATCGCGCATGATTTTGATAAGTTTGCAAGTAAATATGAAGCTAAAACGCGTGAAATACTGAAAAGCGATATTGGAATAGTGCAAAAGATAAAAGAAATACGGGATCTTTTAACAGGTGAATTTGAAAACGGGCCTACAGAAGAGTTTGCAGAGGAAACTGATGGAATAATGGCAAAGGCAATGGAAGATTTTTTTGCCCGTTCAAAGGCCATTTTTGATAAGCAGGAAGAAATAGAAACAGTTTGTAGAGGTCAATTCAGGTTACAAATTGAAAAAGAATATGCGTATCTTTGTTTTACTCCGCTTGTTGATAAAGTCGATATAACTCAGGTGCAGGCCGAAATAGAAGCTATTTGGCAAGAGGCTTTAACGCATAATCTAAATATAGAGATGAAAGCTGGAAAAGGTGTTGATGTTGAGGCTGCCTGGGTGAAAGCAATTGCTGATATTTGGGGGCAGGAGTATGAGGTTGCTTTTGGGCGTCAGCAAGAGGAAATGCTTATTCACGAGAAAGTTGCGGTTGATACGCAGGCTGTAACAGAAAATGTAGAGGCTGTCGCGCAGGCAATATAAAAAGCAGGGATTAGGGTGTAGTTAAAAAAGTAAGTAGCGGGTAGCAAGAAGCGAGCAGCGAGTCCAGTAGCGAGTCCTGTTCTTGATTTTATGGACAGTTTATGTTATGGTGATTGTCGCGGATATGAGTTGAAAGAGATATCCTGCTCAACGTATTTTATGTAGGGCATCTTGAGTGGAGCGAAAGATATAAACTAGATAAAAACTCCTTGCTTAAACGCCGGGAAAATCTCTTTGACATTTTCCTCGGCAAGCTGCGGAGTAAATTCGCACACATGACTTATGTGGCATAAGTCATGTGCTCATTTTGGAGAGGTGTCCGAGCGGTTTAAGGAGCACGCTTGGAAAGCGTGTGTGCTTCACGGTACCCAGGGTTCGAATCCCTGCCTCTCCGCCATAAATAAAAATCCCCAGTTACTGGGGATTTTTATTTATGAGAGGGTACAGATTTAAAATTTTACACTACAATTTTGATTTTGTGGTCTAATGTAGTGTAAAGGAGGAATGTAAAATGAAGGTACTCAAAGGTATTCTGTCAGAAAGTAAAGAGTATTATCTTGAAGCCAAGAGGAAAATAGAGAAGAAATCAGCAAGCTTATCTAATGGCAGCATAAAAGAGAGAAATATTTCAGGCAAGAAATATTATTATCTACAAGAGCGTAAAGGCAATAGGGTAGTACATAAATATCTTGGTAGGAATAAGCCGGAGGAGTTATTAAAGCAGATAAGACAGCGAAAACTATTTAAGAATGAATTAAAGAAGGTTAACGAAGCGCTCGCGATTATAAAAAGGTCAGAAGGGAGAAGGCATGATTAAGGCTGTTTCCACTATGGTGGGGAATTCCCACTTGACAAAATTCCCACAATCAGGTATACTTTTATTGGAAGGAAGGGATGAAAAATGAAAACTAAAACCAAAGATATTATAAAAAACCTAAATGAAAGGTTTGTGTCAATGGGAATAAAGACCGTTGATTCTAAAAACCGTATGAATTTAGGAGGTAAAGTAATAGAGATAGTTAGCAAAATTGCTAATGTAGACGCGTTTGAGATTTTTATAGGAGTAGCAGGAGATATTTTACTTCGTCCTGTTGTTAATGTCCCTAGTCGAGAGGCTTGGATTTATCAAAATCCTAAAGTGCTAAAACAAATTCGTAAAGGGTTGGCAGAGGCAAAAGCAGGGAAAGTAGAAAAAGTAGAAAATTTGAATGATTTTTTTGAAAACCTATGAAATTTATACTAGATTTTACCCCTACTGCAAAGGAAGCATTAGCTGAACTAAAAAGAAATCCTGGATTAAAAAAAAGATATAATGCGGTTAAAAAATCCTTGAGATTTTTACGAGAAAATCCAAGGCATCCTAGCTTGCAAACTCATCCTTACTCTTCTCTTGAAGGTCCCAATGGAGAAAAAGTTTTTGAAGCATATGCCGAACAAAATACTCCGGCAGCTTATAGAGTCTTTTTTTACTATGGATCTAAAAAAGGGGAAATAACCATTTTCGCAATAACTCCACATCCATGAAAAAAT
>DAOVNL010000106.1 GCA_030630245.1 Candidatus Omnitrophota bacterium
CCCTTGTGTTTACTAATCCAAGCTCTTTATAAGAAACCATTTCCGATCTTCCTCCTTAATTTTTTTTAACCAGACTTCTGTAAAATAACGTTTTTTGTCATTCTGAACCGCAGGCGAAGAATCTCATATTTCATATTACGTCGAGATTCTTCGGTTGCTTAGCTCCCTCAGAATGACAATTCCTGTTCAATTATTAATACCGATAATGCTCCGGCTTATACGGGCCTTCTACCGGTATGCCCAGATACTCTGACTGCTCCTTAGTCATTTTAGTGAGTTTGACTCCTACACGCTCAAGGTGCATTCTGGCAACCTCTTCATCAAGATATTTAGGCAGACAATAGACCTTTGCCTCGTACTTACCCTTATTTTCCCAAAGGTCCATCTGGGCCAAAACCTGATTTGTAAAGGAATTCGACATCACAAATGACGGATGGCCTGTCGCGCAGCCGAGATTGACCAGCCTGCCCTCAGCTAGCAGATATACTTCTTTTGTGTCAGGGAAGATGAACTTATCCACCTGAGGCTTTATATTTACTTTTTTTATTCCCTTATAATTTTCAAGGCCCGCGACCTGTATTTCGTTGTCAAAATGACCGATATTGCAGATTATCGCCTGGTTTTTCATCTTTTCCATATGCTCGATTCTGATCACATCGCGGTTACCGGTAGCCGTAACATAGATATCGGCAATTCCCAGGGTATCTTCAATCGTCTTTACCTCATATCCTTCCATAGCCGCCTGCAAAGCGCAAATTGGATCAATCTCCGTAATAATAATCCTTGCGCCCAAACCGCGCAGGGAAGCTGCTGAACCCTTACCAACATCACCATAACCGCAGACAACCGCGACTTTTCCGGCAATCATCACATCTGTTGCTCTTTTTATTCCGTCATTAAGGGATTCACGGCAGCCGTAGAGATTATCAAATTTTGATTTAGTTACCGAATCATTAACGTTTATCGCCGGCACAAGCAATTCTCCTTTTTCCATCATCTGGTAGAGTCTATGCACGCCGGTTGTTGTTTCCTCAGAAACGCCTCTCCATTCCTTAACCATTGATGTCCACTTTCGCGGATTATTCCTCTGCCGCTGCTTAAGCAAAGCAAGCAGCCGGGTCTCATCTTCTCCGCTGGATTTCTTATTAAGAATTGAAGGATCTTTTTCCGCTTTAACCCCGAGATGCATCATAAGCGTAGCGTCTCCGCCGTCATCAACAATTAATTGCGGCCCCATATCCTGGGGAAAAGTCAGTGCCTGTTCCGTACACCACCAGAAATCCTCCAGGGTCTCGCCTTTCCAGGCAAAGACAGGTATTCCTGCCTTTGCGATTACAGCTGCGGCATGATCCTGAGTTGAAAATATATTGCAGCTGGACCAGCGTACATCAGCGCCTAAGGCAACCAGCGTTTCAATTAACACCGCGGTCTGAATAGTCATATGCAATGACCCCATTATTCTGGCCCCCTGAAGCGGCTTAGATGCGGCATATTTTTTGCGAACAGACATAAGTCCCGGCATTTCATGTTCGGCAATTTCAATTTCCTTCCTGCCGAAATCCGCGAGGCTTAAGTCTTTTACCTTAAAATCATTACCTAACGCAGGCATTACCCCCTCCTTATTCATAATTACTTTGCTGCCTTCTTCAATATTGCTGCCATATCAGTTTTTTCCCAAGTGAATCCCTTTCTGCCGAAATGCCCGTGACAGGCAGTTTCCTGATACACGGGTTTAAGCAGGTCCAGTTTTTTAATGATTGCCTGAGGATATAACGGGAATTGCCTGCGTACCAGCTGAGAGAGCTTTTCATCTGATACCTTGCCTGTTCCCACTGTATCCACAACTACTGACACAGGCTCTTTTTTACCGATACAATAAGCTACCTGAAGATGACAAACATCAGCAAGCCCTGCCGCGACTATATTTTTGGCAATATACCTGCCCATATAAGCAGCCGAGCGGTCAACCTTGGTCGGGTCTTTGCCGGAGAAAGCACCTCCGCCAACCGGGGCAAATCCGCCGTAAGTATCAACAACGATCTTTCTTCCGGTCATACCGGTATCAGACTGAGGCCCGCCGATAGTGAATTTCCCGGTCTGATTCACATAGTATTGAGTATTCTTATCCGCCAATTTCTTTAAAACCGGCATTGCAATAGCTTCAATTATCTGTTTGCGTGATTTATCGGTAATATGTGTCCCGGCCTTGTTAAGAATCTCCTCAGTATGCTGGCAGGCAAGTACAACAGAGGTTACTTTTTTCGGCTTTCCATTCTCATACGCTACGGTTACCAGGGCTTTGCCGTCAGGCCCGAGATACTTCAGTATATTCTTTTCACGCACTTCCTTCATTTTATGTACCAGTTTATGCGAAAGCATAAGCGGCAAAGGCATAAGTTCCGGGGTTTCCCTGCAGGCAAACCCGGTCATCATTCCCTGGTCTCCGGCGCCGCCTGTATCTACCCCCATTGCGATATCCGGAGATTGAGAATTAATAGCGTTTAAAATAGCGCAGGTATTATAATCAAATCCGTATTTCGGATGAGTATAACCTATACTTTTGACAACTTTGCGTACGATATCATGGATATCTATGTAACCTTTTGTAGAGACCTCGCCTCCCACAATGATCAAGCCCATGGTAACATAAGTTTCACATGCCACCCTGCTGTACTTATCATGGCGAAGAAACTCATCCAGAACAGCATCAGAAACCTGGTCACACAGCTTGTCCGGATGTCCGCAGGTAACGGATTCTGATGTCATTAAATAACTTTTTCCCATTTACTCTACTCCTTTCTAATCGTTAAACGCGACGCTGGCATGATAAAAAGTGATTATATCACCAATGTCATACCATGTTCCGTCAAATATATGGCCAAAGACATCAATTTCACAAGAGAGCCACTTTATGTAATCGCCTGAGGTATCATGACAATCTTTACGGCTGATGTATTTCCCTATTAATTCAAGATTTTCTTTCGAAAAATAATAAATGCACATCGAGATAAGCGTTGACGCGCTTTTTTTAGGCTTCTCCTTAAAATCTATAATTTTATTTTTATTGTCCAGTGTTACAACCCCGTAATGCTTAACCATTGCCGGATCCTTTATATCATAAAGACCGATAGCGGCATCTATTTTTTTCTTGTGGGAATTTTTAACGAAACTTATCAGATCAAAAGCGAAAAGATTATCTCCCCCGATCACAAGCAGGGAATCATCTATTTTATGCTCATTTATGGCAAAATTAATATCCCCTATCGCTCCCAGGCGGTTGTCCGCTGAGGTTGTTTTATCGCTTAGAACCGTTAATTTTGCCTTTGTTTGAGTGTTTTGCGCCCAGTCCTTGAACTGATGAAAAAACTTTTCATTAGTTATAACTATTATTTCATTGTTTTCTTTTAAACCGTCAATTTTTTCTATAATATGATTTATGATCGGTTTCTCTTTTACGACTAATAACGGCTTGGGCCAATGTTTTGTCAAGGGGTAGAGTCTTGTGGCATATCCGGCCGCTAAGATAAGTGTTTTCATGTTATATTATGAATTTCTATTTTTTGTTATTAATAATCAGCTCGTTTAATTTCATGCTGGCAAATTTTTGTATTTCTTCAGCGGATTCAAGCCGCAGGATTTTTGATGCCACCTCCTGCGCCTGTTCAAAATTAACAGATCGGATTATTTTTTTGATTTCAGGGACAGACGCCGCGCTGGCGCTGAACTCATCAAGCCCTAAACCCAGCAAAACCAGGGTAAAAACCGGCTCAGCAGCCATTTCACCGCACATTCCCACCCAAATTCCCGCGTTATGCCCCGCGTCTATAACTGATTTTATAAGCCTGAGTACGGCCGGATGCGCCGGCTCATACAAATAAGCGATTTTTTCATTGATTCTGTCTACAGCCAGAGAATACTGAATTAGATCATTTGTTCCAATACTGAAAAAAGACGCCTCTTTTGCCAGAATATCGGCAACCAGAGCAGCCGACGGGACCTCGATCATGATGCCCACTTCAATATCTTTATCAAAGGGTATGTGTTTTCTCTTAAGTTCGCGCTTTGTTTCTTTTAGAATTTCGTTTGCCTTACGCAGTTCTGCCACGCCTGAAATCATGGGATACATAATCTTTAGATTTCCGTAAACACTTGCTCTTAAGATCCCCCTGAGCTGTGTTTTAAAAATACCCGGCCTGGCCAGACAAAAACGTATAGCCCGTCTGCCCATAAGCGGGTTCATTTCTCTGGGCATTTCAAGATGGGACATAAACTTATCACCGCCGATATCCATTGTCCTGATAACCGCGGGATTCTTCTTTAGTGTTTGAGCGACCTTTTTATACGCGTGAAAATGTTCTTCTTCTGTGGGCAGATCAGTGCGGTTAAGATACATGAA
>DAOVNL010000023.1 GCA_030630245.1 Candidatus Omnitrophota bacterium
AAATCGAGGCAGTTCTTTTGCGGGCTCAGGAATTGCCGCGCTATGTAGAAAATGGGGTTTTGGATTGCGGGATTACCGGAAAGGACTGGATATTGGAAAACAATGCCAGGGTCATTACGGTAACTGATATGGTATACGCAAAGCAAAGCTTGACGCCTGTACGCTGGGTTCTTGCCGTCTCCGACTCTTCAAATATCAGTTCTGTAAAAGGTTTAAAGGGCAAGCGTATTGCTACGGAACTTGTGAATGTGACCAAAAAGTACCTGAAGGAAAACAAAGTAAAAGCCGATGTAGAGTTTAGCTGGGGAGCAACAGAGGCTAAAGTGCCTGGGCTTGTTGATGCTATCGTTGAGCTTACTGAGACAGGTTCCAGTTTGCGTGCGAATAATCTGAAGATTATAGATACCATTTGTGAATCTACGACCCAGTTTATTGCTAATAAATCTTCTTGGGGGAATAAGTGGAAAAAAGACAAAATCAGCAATATCGCGCTGCTGCTTAAAGGGGCGATCGCGGCTGAGGATAAAGTTGGATTGAAGTTTAACATACAGGAAAAGAATATAGAAAAGGTTCTGTCCTTAGTTCCTTCCATGAAGAACCCTACTGTGTCCCATCTGAGCAGAAAGGGCTGGTATGCTCTGGAAATTGTTGCTGAGGAGAAAATTGTCAGGGACTTGATTCTGAAATTAAAAAAAGCCGGAGCAGAGGCGATTATTGAATATAACTTAACAAAAGTAATACCCTGAACCTTAAGAACAACAGGATAGTTATAAGTTACGAGTTATAAGTGATGAGTGATAAGTTATAAAAAAACAAGCTACTTGCTTTGATTTGAAGGAGGAATTCGTATGCCGTGCGGTAAAAAGAGAAAACGTAAAAAAATATCTACTCACAAGAGAAAAAAAAGATTGCGCAGAGACAGACATAAAAAGAAGAACTCATAAAAGGCAACAACTTTAATGAAATATAACGCGGGATATTCCTTTAAGCTGGTAGTGGTATTGCTTTTATTATCTGTTGCTATTAATGGTTGTGCTGGGAAAAAAGCAACTTTTAAGAAGAGCATCATAAATATAAAAAGCAGTCAACCGAAAAAGAAAATTCCGGCGAAAAATTTGATTTCAAAAGCCTACGCACATTATTTGCGTGGGCTTTTATATGAGAAGCAGAATAAGGTTGTTGAGGCGATTAAGGAATATAACCGTGCCGCTAATTACGACAGAAATTCCCCGACGATTCACATAAAACTGGGAACAGCATATTTCAAAAAAGGTGATTTTAATAATTCAATTGAGCAGTTGAAAAAAGTCCTGGAGATCGATCCGGAAAATATAAGAGTAAGGCTGCTCTTGGGGGTTATTTATACCGCGCTTGGTAATTTTGCTGATGCGGCAATATTGTATGAAGAAGTTATCAGGCTGGAACCTGAGAATACGCAGGCTAAGCTGAGCATCGCGGATCTGTATGTGCTTGAGCAGAAAATAGACAAAGCTATTCTTGTTTATGAAGAGCTTGCGGCTAAAGATATTCCTCTGCCTTATGTCTATTTTAACTTAGGAATGCTTTACACCCAGATCAATAAATATGAAAAAGCTTTGCCTTATCTGGAAAAAACAATAAGCCTTGAACCCAATTATTTAGAGGCTTATCTGGGGCTTGGATTAGTCTATGAATTAAAGAATGAAATTGAAAAATCGCGGCAGGCCTATGAAAAAGCGATCAAACTTAAACCGAAGAGCGCTCTTGCTTACTTCCGTTTGGGGCAGATGTATGTTGCCCGGGATTTGTTTGATAATGCCCTGGAGCAGTTTAAAAAGGTCTTGGAAATAAATCCGCGGGTTATTAATACTTATTTTGAAATCGCGCATATTTATTTAAAACAGGATAAGCATGAAGAGGCCATTGAAATTTTAGTAAGCGTAGAACCGCTTTTACAGGACAAATCGCGCTTGTTTCTATTAATGGGGCTGGCCTACGGATTGAAAGAGGATTTTCAAAAGGCAGAAGAGTATTATAATAAAACTATAAAGCTGATCCCTAAAGACGACCTGGTTTACTTCTATCTGGGAGCCATGTATGAAAAGCAGGGAAAAAGAGAATTGGCAAAAGCACAGTTTGTGAAAACCCTTGAAATTAACCCTAATAATGCCGATGCGTGTAATTATCTGGGATATATGCATGCTGAAGACGGGGTAAATCTTAAAGAGGCGGCGGCTTTGATAAAAAAAGCTCTTGAAATAGAACCGGATAACGGGGCATATCTGGATTCTTTGGGATGGGTGTATTTTAAACAATGCAACTTTGATAAGGCCTTGAAATTTTTAAAAAAGGCTATAGCGGTGCTGGACACGGATCCGGTTATTCATGACCATCTTGGGGACGCGTATTTGAAAAAGGGATTAGAACATAAGGCACGTATTCATTGGAAGAAATCGTTGAAAATTGAACCTGGACAAAAATCAGTGCAGGAAAAACTGGATGCGCTTAATATGGATAACAGCGTGTTCGGCAATACTAAGAAGTAAGGGATGAAAAGGAGGTCTTATGAATCCATGGGGTAGAAAGCTCAAAATTTTCTTTGAAGACCATTGGGTAGTAGTCGTAGCTGTTTTTGTCGCGATTGTGCTCATTGTACTCTCAGCTATCGGCATGGCACAGCTTGAATCATACGCGCGAATAACTGCCCTGGCTAATATGCCCTTATGGATACTGGTCATGCTTATCAGCGGCTGCATTACTGCTTTTATCTATGTTTCTGTAATGTTTGGTTATATGGGAAAGATGAAACAGTCTAAGGTTGATAGGAGTAAGGTAAATGTTAAGTTTTCTGATGTTATTGGAATTGATCAGGCAGTTGAAGAGGCCCGTGAAGTTACGCAATTACTTCTTGACCGCTCACGTCTAAAAAATATAGGAGCGCAGTTTGTTAAAGGGATTCTTATGGTAGGACCTCCCGGTTGCGGAAAAACTTATCTGGCAAAAGCGATCGCTACAGAAACAGGGGTTCCTTTTTTAAGTTTATCCGGTTCTGAATTTGTGGAAATGTTTGTGGGAGTCGGAGCAAGCAGGGTAAGAAAATTATTTAAAAACGCCAGAAGGTTAGCCTATTCCCACGGCGGCTGCATAATCTTTATTGATGAAATTGATGCTATAGGACGAGTACGCGCGTTTAGTTTTGGCGGAGGGCAGGAAACTAATAATACGCTTAACCAGCTGCTGGTTGAGCTTGATGGTGTAACCACAAGTGCTAACGTTGTTATTATTGGAGCAACTAATGCTGCTGAGGGGCATCTTGATCCGGCTTTGATGCGTCCGGGAAGATTTGACCGCAAGATTTATTTCAACCTGCCGGATGTTGACCAGAGAGCACAGATTTTCAGCTATTACCTGAAAAAGGTTAAGAGCGATCCGAACCTGGATGTAGGACGGCTTGCCCGCCAAACGGTCGGTAAAACACCTGCTGACATTGAAAATGTCGTAAGAGAAGCAGCATTAGTAGCAGCTCGATATAAAAAGGACCATATCTCTCATAAGGAATTAAGTGAGGCTATGGAGCGTATTGACCTTGGGCTGAAGCATCGCATGAAAATGCTTCCGCTTGAAAAGGAAATGACCGCTTATCACGAAGCGGGACATCTTATTGTTACATTTTTACTGCATCCGTATAATGATGTTTTCAAGGCCTCAATTATACCAAGACGTGGTTCTTTGGGCGTGGTTCATCCCCAACCAAGAGATGAATGGCATGGCAAGAGTATAGAGGCCCTTTTAGCTGATATTAAGACCTGTCTTGCCGGTTATGTTGCTGAGCGGGTTAAATATAATACTTCCACAAGCGGCGTTTCTTCGGATTTCAGGCATGCAATGACGCTTGCGCATACAATGGTCTGGAGCTTAGGGATGGGAGTATCCGGGCATGTCGGGGATTACGCGGTAATTCCCCCTGAGCAGTTATCTGATTCCATAAAACAGCGCTTAAATGAAGAGTCGAATCAGATACTCAAGAAATGTTTGAAAGAGGTTGAAGATCTGTTGAAAAAGGAAAGGGCAATCCTGGATCGATTCGCGAAAGAGCTGATTGAAAAAGAAGAACTGGAATATGACGATATTGAGGCAATATTTAAAGAATATGATAAAAAGCCGGCACCGCCGTTTGGTTCGTAATTTATTTTTAATAGGCTTATTTGTAAGTTTTGTCTGCAGTGGATGCGCTCCATCGTACCCAAAGGATAAACTCGCGGAAACACTGATAAATGTCTGCAAAAAAGAGTATGATGTTGAAATACAGGCAAAACTTGTCGGTAAAACTATAGTTGTATTTATACCGCTTGATGAACTTTTTGATTTAAAACTGGATATATTGCCTGATGCGGTTGAAAAAATCGAAGACGTAATCTTAACTACGTCCCGTGCGCTTTTCAGTACAGATGCCGAAGTGGATTTTTATATGATTATCGCGGCTGATGTAAAGACTACCGCGGCTGAAGTTTTTTTGGTAAGGTATATGGATGATGTGTATAAGTTCATGTATGGCTGGATAAATCGGGAAGATTACTCCAGGAGAATACTCTGGCAGGTAAATTTTGACCCAAAGCTGCTCAAAAGTTCCTTTTTTGATTTTGACGTTGAAGAAATAACTTTGCCTGGGTTTTTAGCCCAGCAGATCGCGCAAAGATCAAATAAGATCTTTGCAGCTTCGGTTGTTCATAAAATAAAAATAAATTCGGAATTTGATCCCCGGACACAGCGGTTTTTCTTCTCTGTTGTTTCAGCGGATAACACCAGATTCCAGAAAATATATCTGCCGATTATCGCGAATATCGCCGACAATGTCCTGGCGGATTACAAGTTTGAAGCTTTTAGTGAGATAGTCATAAGAAACGCGTTGTTGCGGAATTTTGTCGTAATTACGAAAAATGACAGGGAAGAATATCGTAAGGTGGATATTGACGAGTTGTTGACCCTGCCTTTTTATAAATGAGTATGCAAAGGAGTGAATAAGGTGAACGAAAAAGACCTAACAAAAAAAGCGGCCCGGATGAGGAGAGATGTTATCAGGATGCTTGAAATTGCCGGCTCGGGGCACCCGGGAGGATCATTATCGGCAGCAGACATACTGACTTGTTTATTTTTTAATGTGCTGCGTCACAGGCCCCGGGAGCCTCAGTGGCCTGACCGGGACCGGTTCCATATGTCAAAAGGGCATTGTTGTCCTATATGGTACGCGCTTTTGGCTGATTTTGGATATTTTCCCAAAAAGGAACTTGAGTCATTGCGTTCTTTAGGAGCCCTGCTGCAGGGGCATCCTGATTCTAAGATTCCCGGTGTTGATGTTGCCAGCGGGTCCTTGGGGCAAGGGCTTTCTGTGTCAATGGGCATGGCGCTGGCAGGGAAAATGGATAATAAGGATTATAGAGTTTACTGTCTTTTGGGTGATGGAGAAATTCAGGAAGGAAATGTTTGGGAAGCTGCCATGGCCTGTGCTCACTTTAAATGCGATAATCTTTGCGCGATATTAGACCACAATAGATTCCAAATTGACGGCCGGGTCGAAGATATTATGAATATTGAACCGATTGCGGACAAGTGGAAAGCTTTTGGCTGGGAGGTTATTGGAATTGATGGACATAATATAAACGAGATTCTTAATGCCTTTGAGCAAGCAAAAAAAATAAAGAATAAACCGACAATTATAATTGCTAAAACAATAAAAGGTAAGGATGTCTCATTTATGGAAAATGTGGTGGATTTTCATGGTAGAGCGCCTACTCAAGAAGAAGCGGTTATTGCTTTAAAGGAGTTGGCTGATGAGTAAAGAGATGATGTATCAAAGGGATGTGTACGGTAACACCCTGGTAGAGCTGGGCAAAGAGGATAAAAGCATTGTTGTTTTAGACGCGGATTTATCCGGTTCTACAAGGACCTCTTTTTTTAACCGGGAATTTCCGGATAGATTTTTTAATTTTGGAGTTGCTGAACAAAATATGATATCAACAGCAGCGGGGCTGGCAAGCTGCGGTAAAACTGTATTTGCTTCAACCTTTGCCATGTTTGCTACAGGCAGGGCGTGGGATCAGCTGAGGAATTCAGTATGTTACAGCAATATGAATGTGAAGATAGTAGGTACGCATGCCGGCATTACTGTAGGGCCTGACGGGGCCACCCACCAGGCTTTGGAAGATATCGCTTTAATGCGTGTTATTCCTAATATGACTGTTATCGTGCCCTGTGACGGTCCCCAGACAAAAGACGCGATAAAAGCAGCCGCAAAAATGCAAGGGCCGGTTTATGTGCGCCTGGGCAGAGCAAAGGTTCCTACAATAGAGGGATTGGGAAACTTTGAGCTTGGCAAGGCAAATGTTTTGAAACATGGCTTGGATATAGCTATCTTCGCCTGCGGGATCATGATCCAGCAGGCGCTAATCGCGTCAGAGGAGCTGTCAAAATCCGCGATAGAGTGTTCTGTGATCAATATGCATACTATTAAACCGCTTGATGTTGATACTATCGAGAAGATAACCGAGCAAGTCAATTCAATAATTATCTGCGAAGAACATTCAGTTATCGGCGGTTTAGGCTGTGCTATTGAAGAGGTTCTTGCTCAAAGAGGCCGGGGAGTGCGGGTTGCCAGAATTGGGGTTAATAACCGCTTTGGGCAATCAGGAAATTCCAAGGATTTATTAAAGGAATATAATCTCCAAGCTGAAGATATAATTGAGGCTGCCAAAAAGCTGCATAGCAAATCCTGAAGGTGCTGTTTTATGATAAAACGTCTTGCGCCGGCTAAGATTAATTTATTCCTTGAAGTAGAGGGGAAAAGAAAAGACGGGTATCACAACATAACAACCCTGTTTTTGAAAGTCGGGCTTTATGACAGGCTTTCTTTTAAAAAAAAGGATAAGGGTATAAAGCTTAAATGCAGGCATTTTTTGATGCCGGATGACCCGCAAAAGAATCTGGTTTATCGGGCCGCCAGCCTGATGCGCGAAAGACTAAGTAAAGATAAGGGTATAGAAGTTCATCTGGAAAAAAATATTCCGGTAGGAGCAGGCTTAGGCGGAGGATCAAGTGACGCGGCAGCCACATTGCTTGCTCTTAATGATATATGGGGGCTAAAGTTATCAGCAAAAGAGCTTTGCTCCCTGGGTAAAAAACTTGGCGCGGATGTGCCCTTATTTTTGATGCCGGACGCGGCGGTCCTGGCTAAAGGCATAGGTGATAGATTAAGGCCGATAAATGTGCGGAAAAAGTTCTGGATTGTACTCATAAATCCCGGTATTTTTGTGTCTACAAAGGATATTTATGAGGCAATACCGGGAAGCTTGACAAAGACGGGTTTTGATGTTAAACTGCTCATTCATGCGTTGCAAAATGCGGACTTAGAAGCAATGGGAAAGACATTATTTAACAGGCTTGAGACAGTTGTTTTTAAGAAACATAAATTATTAGCAAAGGTGAAACAAAAAGTATCCGCCCTTGGCGTGAGGGCGGTTTTAATGTCTGGAAGTGGTTCAGCAATCTTTGGTATCTTATCTAAAAGAGAGGAGGCGATAGGTATCAAGAATGGTCTTCAGGGGATTTGCGAAGTAATGATTGTGAGAAGTCTATAACCGCATACATCTTGGAAAGGAGTGATTCGAAGATGGAAGTTACAGAGGTAAGAGTATTTTTGCGTAATAAAGATAGCAATAAAAAGTTAAAAGCATATGTCACCGTAACTTTTGATAATTGTTTTGTTGTTAGAGACGTAAAAGTTATCGAAGGAAGTAAAGGTTTATTCGTTGCCATGCCTTCATCTAAAATGAAGATAACATGCTCTCAATGCGGACACCGTAACGTGGTACGCAGTAAATTTTGCAATCAATGCGGAACTACAGTTGAACAGCTGTCAAAGCCATCAGCAACACCTGAGGAAGCTCGTCAGACCGAACACAAGGATATAGCTCATCCAATTACGCCGGAATGCAGAGAGTACATCCAAAAGAAAGTTCTTGAGGCATATGAGGAAGAGGCGGCAAGGGCTTCGCAAGACATTGCTTCTGATGAGGTAGAACAGAATTCGTTGTCAGGGAATGAAACTATCACTGGTTCGAATTTAGAATAAAGAGACGTTTTGCCCGGTAGTGTAATTGGCAACACCCGAGAATTTGGATCTCGTTTTCCAGGTTCGAGTCCTGGCCGGGCAGCCACAAAATTCCGGTTCTTTATGGAATGTTATTTTTTTTACACTATATAATAAATTAAAAGGTATCATACGTGTCTAAATTAGCCTGAGACTATCGAAAAAGTAAACGCGTTTGAAACATAATTCTGATAAATCCGACTCCTTCGTCATTCTGATGAGCGATAGCGACGAAGAATCTTAATAAGAGATCCTTCGCTGCGCTCAGGATGACTCAAATTG
>DAOVNL010000113.1 GCA_030630245.1 Candidatus Omnitrophota bacterium
GGGAGAAGCGGGGATGAAGGTTGAAGATATTGCCAAGGGAATGGAATTTGGCGGTGCTGATTTTGATAAAATAGTTCAATACCTTAAAGATAACGGCTTGAGTGACAGGGAAGTTGTAACCGCGTTGATTGATGATGGAGGAGGAAATGTTGGCAATATGGTTCAGGGTATGCTTGACCTGGGATGGGATACCGCCCGCATATTTGAAGCGTTCAAAGAAGAACCTGTTATAACAGAGTATTGGGAGAAAGATGAGATGGAAACAATCGTAACCGAATCCAATGTGGTTCGCGAGGAGGCCGCGGTTGTTGCTGCTTTGGTTGAAGCCGGCGTGTCAGTTGATGAAGTAGTTACTACCGCGGCAGAGGCAGGAATTGGCTGGGATTCGATTGCGCAGGGCCTGCAGAAGGGAGGCGCCAGCACGGAAGATACGTATGCGGTTTTATTATCAAATGGACTGAGTGATTCAGAAATTGTAACCTCTATGCTTGCCGGCGGTTATAGTGCCGGTGATGTAGCGGCCTGGATGTTAAATCAGGGTAGTGATATGAACCAGGTGCTTGACGCTTTTACAAGTGGCGGGAAACTTAGTAACGCAGCAGTTCTGGTTGATGTTTTTCTTAAAGCTGGTTTTGAAACTGATATTGTTGTCTCTACTGTGAAAGAAGCAGGTGCAAGCTGGAAGGAAATCGCCACCGGTTTGAAAACAAATGGTTTTGAATCCTCTGAAGTAATCACGATTTTAGTAAACAATAATTTAAACGACGCTGAAATAGTAACTGCAATGCTGGACGGCTCTCATGGTGAAGTCGATAACCTAATGATTGGGATGCAATCACTGGGTTGGGATATGGCCAGGATTATTACAGCTTTTGAGGATGCTGATGCGGGTAAGACCGATCAAGTTGTTTATTTATTAGTCGCGTGGGGAAATTCGGCTGAGGATGTGGTCTCTGCCGCGGTAAATAGCGGCGCCGAGTGGAGCAGCATAACCCAGGGGCTTCAAATGAGCGGGGAGACTACCGAAAATACGTACAGTATTTTATCAAATAACGGCCTTGATAATAAAACAATTGCCGTATTAATGATAGATGCCGGATATGATCAGGCTGAGCTTATTGATGTTATGAAAAACCAGGGCATGAGTTTTGATGATATTATTTCTACCTTTACAAATAATGACGGTAATCTGATTGTAGATATGTCCCTTTTAATAAATGCCTACAAAATAACCCCTGCTTAATGATTATTGAAAAGCCTTAACCCTT
The DNA here is from genome assembly GCA_030630245.1 of Candidatus Omnitrophota bacterium. Classification (GTDB taxonomy): domain Bacteria; phylum Omnitrophota; class Gorgyraeia; order B26-G9; family B26-G9; genus JAGLQQ01. The sequence goes on from DAOVNL010000113.1 coordinate 1,269, forward strand.
TTCTCTGTTTGCCTGAAAAATTATTTGTGAAAGCAAACATTAATCTTCACCCAAAGGGTAAAAAAATCGAAGGCAATAGTAAGTTAGCAAAAAACTATACCGGGCTGCGTTAAAAAAAGAATGGATTTTCTTAAAAAATATTGACTTATGAAAGTTTTTTGTTATAATCAAATACAGAGAAGCGGTTTAGTTAAAAGAGGGATCTTAATGTTAAAAAAAGGATTTTTAGCAACTCTTATTGTACTTACCTTTTTAATCACAAGTACTGTGTTTTCCGCGGAAACGAGTGTTAGCATTGACGCGGAAAATGCGGATATTATATCTGTCCTAAAATCAATAGCCGGCCAAGCAGAGATCAATATAGTTATCAGTAAAAGTGTTACGGGAACGGTTTCTTTAAAACTTAAAGACGTACCGTTGTTAAAAGCCTTAGAATCTATTCTTAAATCAAATAATTATCTTTATTTAAAAGATGATGGAATCATTAATGTGTATTCATATGAAGAACTTAAACAGCAAGAAAGATTTTCTAAGACTATGACAAGAGTTTATACTTTAAGGCATGCTGATGTGGCTGATTTACATCGTGCTTTACTTTCCATGAAATCAGCGCGCGGCCGAATTGAACTTAATGAGAAGGCCAATCAGATTATTGTTACAGATACCCAGGAAAAGATTGAAGAAATTGAAATAGCAATTCAGCGTCTTGATCAAAAGGAGATATTGAAAAAATTCCGTTTATTATTTGCTGATGCTTCAAATATTAAAACTAAGCTTGAACAGGTAATTCCTAAGAAAAAAGGGGAAATATTTGTTGATGAGCGCACAAATAGTATTGTTGTTAAGGCTACGGCGGTGATTTTAGATAATGTCGATGAGCTTGATAGCGGATGGGATGTAGAGAGTAAACAGGTACTTATAGAGGCAAAGATTTTACAGGTTACGCTGGACAATAATAAAAAAACAGGTATTGATTGGCAATATTTAAAGGGCAAATATGATTTACAAGGTAATTTTACCCAGGCTCTTACAACCGGAGGCATTTTTCAGGTGGGCGCCATCTCCCGGCGAAGTCATCAGGCGATACTAGAAGCACTGGAAGCCACATCAGATACAGATGTTCTTTCTGCCCCGAGAATAGTGGTTATGGATTCCAAAGAGGCAAGTATTTTAGTTGGAAGCAGCGAGCCTTATTTGGTACAGCAAAAAGATACTGATACCGGAATCATTACTACGGAGACTAAGTTTATTGATGTAGGTATTAAATTAGAGGTTACTCCTACGATAACAGAAGATGGGTTTGTGATTATGACAATTCATCCGGAAGTCAGTTCCGCGCGGCGTGTAGCAGAGGTAGATAATGCTCTGGCTGTTGATACTACGGAAGCAGATACAACAATGATGGTTAGAGACGGGGATACGATTATCCTGGGCGGCCTAATAAAAGATACGCAAAAACAAGTTACAAATAAAATACCGTTTTTGGGGAATATTCCTTTTCTCGGGTTATTTTTTCGAAATAATGAAATAGAGGATATTAAAACAGAGTTAATTGTTTTTATTACGCCGCATATTTTAATCCCGGACATACAAAATGAAAATTTAAAAATAGAAGCATTACGTATAGAAGAATTAACGAAGAGACAAATGCGGGTTCATGAGCATATTGATGCATATTTGTCTGAACAGGAGTAAAGTGAGTTTTCGTGAAAGAATCCTTTTCCAAAGCCCAGGTAAGTTTAAGAGATTATCTTTTTATAATTTTTCACCGTAAAAAATATTTTCTACTTCCTGCCTTGATCGTTTTTTTTACAGCTTCGATCGGAAGTTTTTTTCTGCCTAAATATTATTCTTCTTCGGTTCTTGTTTTAGTTGAGGAAGAAGAAAGAGCAATTAATCCTTTGGCCGCCCTGCGCCCCGCTTATGTGTCAGGTAAAACAACAACATTGGTTGAACAATTAAAAACCCTTTCCGAAAAAATACTCAATTATCCTCAATTACGTATGGTGGTTAGCGAGTTAGGATTGGACAAAACTATAAAAGATCCCCTGGAAATGGAAAAGCTTATTTATTCAATCCGAAAGCGGGTCGATGTTAAACTGAGATCCCCGGAGGTTTTTGAAGTAGCATATGAAGATAAAGATCCGCGCAAAGCCAAGCAGGTAGTTAATACCTTAGTTGCCAGTTTTATTGAATATAACATCGCGAAAAAGGAAAAGCGTGCTATGATCGGCGTGAATTTTGCCGAATCTCAATCTGAGGTCTATAGAAAAAAACTGCAGGAGTCTGAGCAAAGGTTGTATGAATTTAGAGAAAAATTTCCTTTGCAGACAGCGGGCAAAGAAACTGAGATAAATGTATCTATGTTGATTAATTACCAGACTCAATTAACTTCGGCAGAGTTGGCTTCAGGGCAAATAAAAAAAGAAAAATCAATCATAGAGGATCAGCTTAACGGTAGAAAACCTGTTCAGATAAGAGATGATTTATTAAAGCTTAATCCCGCTATTGATTTATTGAACAATAAGTTGAATAATTTTCAGCTTCAGCTTGATGATTTGTTGCTAAACGATCCCGGCTCTGAGGAAATTGTTGGTTTACAGCTTAAGATTGATGATCTGCTCCGCCGTTTAAGCGAAGAAACAGAGAAAATGATTGACAGTCAAACTCCGCAAACTGCGCCATTACTTTTTAAAAAGCTTGAGCAGCAAAAAATTGACATCGAAAATCAAACCGCGATTTTGAAAAGAAGAACTATTAAGCTCAAACAGCTTGTTAGCGAATATGAAGGGCGAATAGCAAGTTTACCTGAACAGGACCGAAATCTCGCTAATCTTTTAAGGGACCAACGCGTTAATAACAACATTTATGAAATGCTGCGTTTAAAGGTAGAAGAGAACCGTCTTGATGCTGTTGAATTGCAGCAGCGCGGCATATGTTATGAGATTTTGGCAGAAGGA
>DAOVNL010000121.1 GCA_030630245.1 Candidatus Omnitrophota bacterium
AAAATAAGCAGCTTGATGGCACAATTCAAGGAAAATCCCGGGAATGCGGTCATTCTAAAGAAGATGGAAAATCTTTTCAAGCTCCTACGTCCTTTGGGGCTGCAGATGCGCATATGGGAAGCGCAAAATATATATTTCTCTGTGAAAAAAAGACTGTATGATGCTATGAAAGAAAAAGCTAAGCAGGATGATAAACTCGCCAAAAAATGGGTGAGCAACTTTAAAGCCCTGGGCGGATATCTTTTCGTAAGGAGCAAATAATGCATTTGCCTTTAGCATCCTACAGAATTCAGTTTAACCCCTTGTTTAAATTTGAGAATGCCGGATCCATTCTTTCCTATCTAAAAAGTTTAGGCATATCCGACATATATGCGTCACCGGTTTTTAAGGCGCGAAAAGCAAGTACACATGGTTATGATATTGTTGATCCTAATCAGCTTAATCCTGAGTTGGGCACAGAAGATGATTTTAATGATCTGCTCCGGCAGGCAAAGGAAAACGGCATTTCCTGGATACAGGACATTGTTCCCAACCATATGGCATTTAGCGGTGAAAATCAGATCCTTATTGATGTGCTGGAAAAGGGGAAGGTGTCTCCATTCTATGACTTTTTCGATATTAACTGGGATCATCCTTATGAGAGCATGCGGGGCAGACTGCTTGCCCCATTTTTGGGCAAGTTCTATGCGGAAGCGCTCGAATCCCAGGAACTACAGCTAAGCTACGAAGAAAAAGGCCTGGGGGTGAATTATTATTCACATTGGTTTGCTTTGCATATTCCTACCTACACAAAAATATTCACTTATAATCTGGCTGGCCTTAAAGAAAAGCTGGGCAGCGATCATACGGATATTCTCAGACTTGATGAGCTGCTTTTAAATCTAAAAGAATCTAATTCAGAAGATAAGGATAATTTATGTGAAAAATTAGGTTTAGCCAAAGAGGGGTTGTGGCAGTTATATTCCCGGAATTCGGAGATTAAGGATTTAATCAATGAGAATATCCGCATTTTCAACGGCAGAAGCGGTGATGCGGAAAGCTTTAATTCGCTGGATGATTTGCTGTCTGATCAGATGTTTCGCCTTTCCTTCTGGAAGGTTGCCGCGGAGGAAATAAATTACCGGCGGTTTTTTAATATCAATGAGCTTATATGTTTGCGTATTGAAGATGAGAAGGTGTTTAAATATATGAACTTGTTTCTTCTCAAACTTATTTGTGAGGGTAAGATCTCCGGGTTAAGGGTAGACCATATTGATGGTTTATATGACCCGATGCGGTATTTAAAAAGATTGCGCTCAAAAGCTGCCCAGGTATATATCATTGTCGAAAAAATTCTTACAGGAAAAGAAAAACTTTTCAGTCTTTGGCCTGTGCAGGGTACAACAGGGTATGATTTTCTTAATCTCGCTAACGGACTTTTTTGCCTCAGGAAAAACCAGAGAAAGTTCAACCGTATCTATGCAAAGTTCAGCGGGATAAAAACTTCATACGATGAGCTTCTTTCTCAGAAAAAGAGACTGATCATCGGCAAGCACATGGCGGGAAATATCGATAACCTTGCTCTTTTTATTAAAAGGGCCTCTTCCGGAAGCAGGTATGGAACCGATATTACTCTTTACGCATTGAAGCGGGCACTGGTGGAAATCCTGTCTCTTTTTTCTGTTTACAGAACATATTTAAGTGCGGATCATTTCCGCCAAGCCGATAAAGAAAGCATTATTAATGCGATACAAAGAGCGAAATTTATCAGTCCGGGGCTTTTTTACGAACTGAATTTCATTGAAAAGTTTCTTTTGCTTGAATCAGAGCATGTTTATCATGAAGCCGGCAAGGAGAAGCTGCTGGAATTTGTGATGCGGTTCCAGCAGGTAAGCGGGCCGCTTATGGCCAAGGGGGTAGAGGATACGGTTTTTTACGTTTACAACCGGCTATTGTCTTTAAACGAAGTAGGAGGATCTCCTGATAAATTCGGAGCGTTTATCAGTGAATTCCATAATTATAATAAGCAAAAAGCAAAGTTGTGGCCGCATTCCCTGAATACTTTGAATACGCATGATACAAAAAGAAGCGATGATATTAGAGCGCGTCTTAATGTCTTATCAGAAATGCCAAACCTCTGGGAGCAGAATATAAAACAGTGGCATAAAATAAACAAAAAGCATAAAAGCCCGGTTAATTCAACACCGGCTCCGGATAAAAACGATGAATATTTTCTGTATCAAACCCTGGTGGGAGCGCTTCCTTTTAACGGACAGGATTATGGTTCCTTTTTGGCGCGTATGGAAAATTATTTAATAAAAGCAGTGCGTGAGGCAAAGGTTCACACTGCCTGGCTTAAGCCGGACTCTGTTTATGAAAAAGCTTATCTTGATTTTATGAGAAAAATTCTTGATTTTTCCAATCCGGGGCATTTTCTTGAAAAGTTTTTTCCTTTGCAGCGAAAAGTTGCCTATTTCGGTATGTTTAATTCTCTCGCGCAGACCTTGCTGAAGATCGCATCACCCGGTGTGCCGGATTTTTACCAGGGCAGTGAATTTTGGAATTTGAGCCTTGTTGATCCTGATAACCGCCGGGAGGTGGACTTTTCAAAACGCCGGCAAGCGCTGGCTTACATAGAGGCTAAAGAACGGGAAAACCTGCCGGAGCTGCTTAAAGAGCTGATGGAATCTAAAGAGGACGGAAGGCTCAAGCTTTTTCTGATATACCGCGCGCTGCGCTCAAGAACAGCGCACCGGGAGCTTTTTCAAACGGGGAGTTACCAGGGGCTTGACGCAGGGGGGAAATACAAGGAAAATGTTATTGCTTTTGCCCGCAGGCACAATGATCAATGGGCGATAACCGTAGTACCCAGATTTTTGAGTTTATTTATAAGAGAAGGGGAGAGCCCGTTAGGGCAGGCCTGGGCGGATACATATATTTCTTTGCCTGATGAGACTGACTTTAACTGCGAAAATTCTATTACAGGTGAGAACATCAGAGGGAAAAGGACATTACTGCTTAGCAATATTCTGAAATCATTCCCTGCGGCTTTATTAATTAATAATCAGGAGATAGGAAATGGAAAATAGGGGAAGCGGTTTATTATTGCATATCAGTTGCCTCTGGTCTGACTTTGGTATTGGAGATCTGGGGCATTCGGCGTACCAATTCGTTGATATGCTTAATCGGTCAAAGCAGAGTTACTGGCAGGTTTTGCCGTTGAATCCGACAAATGCCGTTAACGGCAATTCGCCCTACAGCAGTGTTTCTGCCTTTGCGGCAAATACTTTTTTTATCAGTCCGGAGCTGATACTTAAAGACGGGCTTATTGAAAAAAGCGATCTTGAGTTATTTTCAGAGTTTTCGTCAAAGAAAGTTGATTATCCAAAGGTTTATGAGGCTAAAACGAAGATCTTTGATATTGCTTTTGAAAAATTCAAACTGCAGGATAAAAAAACAAAGTTTAATTTATTTTGCAAAGACAATGCTTCATGGCTTGAAGATTACGCGGCATTTATAGTTTTTAAGAAAGTTTTTGAGAAAAAGATCTGGACGCAATGGCCGAAAGAAATAAGGGATAGAGATCCGGAAGCGCTAAGCAGATTAAAGGAACAACATCCGGAGGAAATAATCAAGGAAAAATTTCTACAGTATTTATTTTTTGGGCAATGGAAAGCTCTTAAAAAATACGCGAACAAGAAAGGTGTCCGGGTAATCGGCGATATTCCTATTTACGTGACTTATGACAGCGCGGATGTATGGACCAACCCTTCAATATTTAAGCTCGATAAAGAAAAGAATCTAAAATATCTTGCGGGCGTTCCTCCTGACTATTTCAGCCGGACCGGACAACTGTGGGGAAATCCCGTTTATGACTGGGAAGTTATGAAGCAGAACGGCTATAAATGGTGGATGGAGAGGGTTGAACATAATCTCAAAATTTTTGATAAGGTACGGATCGATCATTTCCGCGGCTTTGTTGATTTCTGGCAGGTCCCGTCCGGAGAGAAAACAGCAATTAACGGAGAGTGGCAAAAAGCACAGGCTTTAGATTTTTTTAATACATTGTTAAAGAAATATCCTGATGTGCCGATCATCGCCGAAGATTTAGGCATTATAACCGATGAGGTCAGGGAGACTATAAA
>DAOVNL010000112.1 GCA_030630245.1 Candidatus Omnitrophota bacterium
AATGACGAAGGCTTCGAATTTATCAGAATTATGTCCCAAACGCATTTACTTTTTCGATAGTCTCAGACTAATTTAGACACGTATGATCTTAAGCAGAAAATCCGCATGTTCAACTAACGGTGCATTTTAGCATAAAACCATTGCATTTCAAATAGATAAAAATACTCCTGTATAAACACAAAAACAGCAGATTATTTCTGCTGTTTTAAATGAATAGCATTATAGAGTTTACTTACTTTTATCGAATAAGAAAACGGGACTTTACTCTTTTTGCCTTGAAAAATTCTTTTGTAAATTTCCCGGCCAAAGCATGGTCATAAGCTTTGCAGGAAAAAATATTTATATAAGCTGTCTTCCAGTAATCAGAAAAGTGTCCGGTAATAGAACTTGTTTCAATCAACTGCACCAGGGAATAACCCTTTGTGAATATCTCTTTTTCTCCGAAATAAAGCAAAAGTATCTTACCGTATTTCTTCATCTTGATAAGTTTACAAAGCTGATCAACATATTGCTTGAGCTTTTTCTTAGATGTGATCACATCAACGTCGCACTCAAACAAATCCAGCACCAGTTCATAACCAAATATCTTTTTTTCTTTCTTCTTCATTCTCTCTTTATAAGTATCCCTTCTTTCAATAAATCGTTAGTTTCTATCTTACTACTTAATATTAAAACAAAAATTTCAGATTTTGCAAGAAAAAAAATAAAAAATTTCTGCCGGAGATTTCAGACGGTTGAAACATCGCCTGCCTTGATTTTTCTCAAAAATAAAACGGGCCCGGTAATAATTAATGCCGGGCCCGTTGGATATTTAGGTTTATAACTTTACTACATTTACAGCCTGGTCGCCTTTAGGGCCCTGAGTGATCTCGAACTCAACATCCTGCCCCTCTTCTACAGTCTTGAAACCTTCGCCCTGTATCGCACTATGATGTAAAAATATGTCATTCCCTTCTTCTGTTGTAATAAACCCATAACCTTTTTTATTATTAAACCATTTAACTTTTCCTTTTGCCACTATTCTCAAGCCTCCTTTTTATTAAACAAACACAATTAATACTTCTATTAAAAAACCGCAAGATAAGCGTTTCTTTAGCTTGCGGTATATTATTATAAGTTGCTTATTCATTTGAATATATTTTATTCAAAAAATTAAATTATGTCAATAAAATTAAAAAAATAATCAAAAATTTCTACTTTGCCAAAATCACCACTTTTACCGTGATCCGCTTACTATCCTGCCAGGGCCAAAACATGGTTATTATGGTATTATCCGGGAAATCCTTTTTGTAAAGCGTCTGAGCGGTAAAAATTCCGCCGTATTCTTTGGTGATCCGCATATCCTCAGACGTCGGATTAATGCCCGCCGGGCTTACAGGGTCCCCGAGGATTTTATTGAAAATCGCAGACCATTTGAATATTTCCTTAGTGTACATAACGATTTCCGCATAATTATCACTAACCATGCGCTGCTGATATATTTCAAATTCCCTGCATCTTTCAATGATTTCTTTCATTTCCATACGCGCTTTACTCATCAGACTACTGTTTTTTCTTTTTTGACTCCAAAAATAACATCGCGTTTTGCCCGCCGCCTGCACTAAAAACTTTAAACCCGTTGCGTGTAAAAAAATTTTTCAGGACAAGAACCATTTCTGATTCATCATCCACAATAAGAATTGCCGGCATACTCCCCTTTTTTTCTATATGCCGGAAATACAAACATCTCTTTTTTATTGTATAGCAAAAAAGTATGAATTACAAATCAGGCTGCTTATTTTAATGCGATATTTTTTTAAAGCGAAACTTTTCAATAACCTTATTCATAGCTTCTTTTGCGGTTATTCGCATTACCTCTTCGCGCAAAGGCCTTATGCCGGTTACCCCTTTTGTGTACCATACATAAAATTTGCGGAACCTGATCACCCCCCTTTTATCTCCAAAACATTCCAAGGATAAATCAAAATGCCTTTGCATCGCATCGGCAATTTCATCAATTGCAGGCCGTTCAAGCAAGATCCCTTTTTCCAGATAGGTAGAAATCTCTTTAAATATCCAGGGATTACCCAAAGCTCCCCGGGCGACAAGCAGGCCCTCACAACCGGTTTCATCAAACATTTGCTTGGCACGTCCGGCATTGAGAATATTGCCGCTTGCAATCACAGGAATCTTCAATCTCTTTTTTATCCGCCCTATCGCTCCATAATCAACTTCCCCCCTGTATCCCTGAACTTTCGTCTTTCCATGCACAAAAAGAACATCTATGCCCGCATCCTCTGCCTGCAAAGCAATATCACAGGCAGAATCCGTATTATCCCAGCCAAGCCTGATCTTAACACTTACGGGCACCGGGGATTCTTTTACAATAACTTTAAGCAATTTTTTCAATTTGCGGGGGCTCTGCAGCAGCCCTGCTCCTTCGCCTCTGCTTGAAATTTTTCGCACAGGACACGCAGCATTAAAATCCAGAACATCGTATTTATATTTATACTCATTGAGCCTCTCCAGCGCGCTTTTAATAAAATCCTCTTCTTTGCTTAAAAACTGCAGCCCTAGAGGACGATCAATCTCATTTGTACGCAGCAATTCCATTGTCTGCTTACTCTCATAGCTTAAAGACCGCGCATGGATCATTTCAAGAAAAGCATATTGAGCTCCGAATTCACGGCTGATAATCCTAAAGGGGAGTGAACTGACCCCAGCCATGGGAGCTAAAATAAGCGGGTATTTTGAATTTAGAATTTTTTTAAATGTCATATTATTATGTTAATTTACAATCCCCTGAATATTTCCGGTTTTAAATTTATCTTTCCGTTCATTGCTTTTTCAAGCGTTTCAAGCAGGTAAACTTTATCGCGCGGTAAAACTCCTTCTAAAGAAAGATAATTTGAAGCATGATTAGAGCGGAATATTGTTTTTTCAAGTTCCGGGCCTTTTATTATTTCATAGCTTTGAACTAAGAATTCTCCTGCGCCAAGCTCCCGAAATTTTCCGCTGCCTGCATCCGCATAAAGAGGAGTGCCTGGTATCAGCATAAGGCAAAGAAAGGAGAGGTAACGCGGCTGCATTTTATTGATTGCTTTTATCGTATCGCGCACATGCGCCTTAAAATGATGCCTGCCGCCAAGTCCAAGCAATACAATCACCGATGCCTTAATCCCTATTTTCTGCACTCTATTGACCGCGGTTATCATCTCATCAACAGTTGATTTTTTTTTGCATTCATTCAATATATCCTGGCTGCCGCTTTCAAGGCCGATGTATAAAAGTTTGAGCTTATTATCAAACAACTCTTTGAGCTCTTCGTCATCGCGGACGGTAATATTATATCCGTTGGCATAACTGCTGATTCTTCTGATGCTGGGAATATGCCCCTGCAGATTTTTTAATATCCGAACAAGCTTCCTGTTCGGCACGGCTAAGGCATCACCGTCTATGAGGAAAACCTTTCTTGTGAACGGAAAAACATCAGCCGACTGCCTGATGTCATCATATATTTCCTGCTCATCTTTAACTCTGAATTCCTTATTCTGATACGCCCCGCAAAATGTACAGTGATTTGATGAGCATCCCGTAGTTACCTGAAGGAGAAAACTGGATGATTCCGAGGGAGGCCTGATTACCGGTTCAATAATGGGCATTATAGTTTATCCTTTGCAAAAAAAGCAATGTCTCCTGCGCTGATATTTTTAGTATTGCCCGCTTTTTTGCTGAATTCTTTCTCGATGATCTTATACCGCATCTTCGCGTTGACGCGCGGGAATCCGCGCCTGTTCACACCGGCATATCCCCGCTCAAGATTATTCAATATTTATTATGATACTCTCTCGAAAAAGATTTGTCAAAAAAATCAACTACCCCGAGCCCCTTCGACTCCCTTCGGCCGTTCAGGGTCAATTAGACTTCTTCTCTATATACACCATCGCCTGTATCATCGTATTCTTTATCGTAAGCGTCTTCGTAAAAGGCTTTGTAACTTCCGTTACCTACATCTAATAGCTCTACCATTCTTTTTAACTGCGGCGGGTCAACATTTACGATCTTAAACTCTTCATCGCAATCACTGCAGTAAGCAACATCTCCCAGTTTTAAAGCATCCTCCCATTCAATATTTTCCCCACATATCGGACATTTAACTTGCCTATTATGTGCCATCAAAACCTCCTGTTAAAATGTTACTGCTTTTTCTATTTATACTTTTTTATTTAATATAAAAAACGCACGTTGTCAAGATCTTTTTGCTTCAA
>DAOVNL010000013.1 GCA_030630245.1 Candidatus Omnitrophota bacterium
AACTCAGTAATAGCGGAAAATTACCGGTTATTTATCCCCCAGGCAATAGAGAAAGAAAATTTTACGGTTAATATAAAAATGGTTGACGCAGAAACAGGGGATACTGTCCCAATATTACTGAATAATGATAAAGGGCAGAAGATCAGGCTGGAAAAGCTGGCAATTCTAAAGAGATAAAAAAAGCGGATTCCTTATGAGAGAAATAAGATGCGATTTATGCGGTTCAAATCATAATGTTGTTGTTTACCGTTCCAAACAGAAAACTGGATCAGTAGCAACTGATGCGTATTTGATAACGGAAAAGGTATTGATCCCTCCTGAGAAAATACTTAGATGTGTAACCTGCGGTCTTGTTTTTGTCCCCTCGGGCGAGAGCTCGGGGAAAATACTCAAGCAGTATAAGGAAATGGTTGATGAGGGGTATATAGAAGAAGAGCAGGGAAGAAGAAAAACAGCACGCATGGTTTTAAAAAAGCTGCAAAGATATCAAAAAAAAGGTAAATCATTCCTTGATGTCGGCTGTAGTACGGGGTTTTTTCTCGATGAGGCAAAAAAAAAGGGATGGCAGGCGCGGGGAGTTGAACTTTCGCGATGGGCCGCTAAAATCGCCCGGGAGAAATTTGGCATAGAGGTAATAAATTCTACTTTAAAGCAGGCAAAGCTCCCGGCGAATTCTTATGATGTGATCGTCCTGCATGATACTATCGAACATGTGCTCAATCCGCGGGAAATGCTTATAGAAATACGAAGGATATTAAAACCGGACGGCGTAGTTTATATCAATACCCCGGATATCCAAAGCCTGGCCAGCCGGGTTTTAAAAGCCAGGTGGTGGGGTATTAACAGGCATCATTTGTTTTATTTTTCCAGGAAGACATTAAACAGGCTGCTTGACGCGGCGGGTTTTAAAAGTATTCGCTGGGGGCTGTACGCGAGAAGTTTTACTTTAAGATACTGGCTGGAAAGAGCGAAACCTTATAGCAGAACCATATATAATATTCTGAAATTCCTTTGCTATATAAGCGGTCTGGAGAAAAAATTCCTCACGATCAACTTCAGAGACCAGATAGAGGTGTTTGCGGTTAAACGCCGTGCCCTTGAATACCTCAGTGAACTTGAAGCGTCATCTGTTCGCGGTACTGAAAAAGAGATGAAAACAATAGTTGTTCTGCCTGCTTTTAATGCGGCAAAAACCCTGAAGGCAACATATGATGACATACCCAAAGATCTGGTGGATGAGATCATTCTCGTTGATGATGCAAGCCGGGATAATACCGTGGAATTAGCCGGGGAATTGGGGATAACCGTTTTTGTTCATAAAACCAATAAAGGCTATGGGGCTAATCAGAAAACCTGTTATGAAAAGGCTCTGGAACACGGGGCCGATATAGTGGTTATGGTTCATCCTGACTATCAATATGACCCGTGTGTGGTTCCGGATATGATCGCTCCCATCAGGAAAGGACAGGCTGATGCTGTTTTCGGCTCCCGCATGCTCAAAGGCGGCGCTTTGATCGGCGGCATGCCGCTATGGAAGCATAACGTAAATATACTGCTGAGCGCGCTGGCGAATGTTGTGCTCAGAACATATCTTAGCGAATATCATTCCGGGTTCAGGGCTTACAGCGCGCAGTTTCTTAAGAGTATTAAATTCAAGGATAATTCGGATAATTTTGTCTTTGATTTTGAGATCATCACCCAGGCGGTTGCAAACTACTGCAAGATAGAGGAGATCCCGATCCGCACCCGCTATTTTGATGAGGCATCAAGCATAAAACTCTTTCCAAGTGTTCTTTACGGACTGGGGATTTTAAAGACACTGCTGAAATATTTTCTGCATAGAAATGATTTAATAAGGTTCAAGCAGTTTGAATAAATATGTTATAAGATATTGACTCATATTTGGTTTTTATGTTAAAATTTAAAATAGACAACATTATTTTTTAGTGTATACAATTAGACGGCAATAAATTTAAAGTTTACTAGTACCCCGTCTCATAATCATGGGGAAATTCTCTATCGATAATTTCCCTCATATTCGACGGGATAAATTCGACTTAGCATTTTACTGATTTTTAAGCAGTTGCAAAATTTATTAAATTTTTCTAACTAAAGCTCATTATAATTCGTCCGAATGATTTATATCTCTGTGTGCTATAAATCATGGACTCATTAAAGGAGGGGGATATGTTTTTAGAAGGATTGCTTAGAAGAAAAGGGATTTTGATGTTGATGCTTGCAATTGCGATGCTTTGCGGGATTAGTCCTGCTAATGCGATTGCTATGCCGGTTGATTCTCAGATCGCGGTAAGCTCCAGTCAGCAGGTTATGCATATAGAAAAGATCCAAAGCTTTCTGAATAAATCCATGGTACAGAACAGGCTGGCAAAACTGGGCTTAAGCAAAGAATCCGCGATGCAGTATGTCTCAAAGATGGATGAAGCTCAATTGGCGAAATTATCAGGAAGAATCGATAGTATCGACAAAGCTTCCGGCGATGCTACTGTTATACTGCTGGTAATTCTGCTTATTGCGCTGTGCGCACTTTACTTTACCGACTACAAGCTCAAACTGGAACCGCGCCGTAATAAGAAGTAAATAATGATAGATTTCAATTGATTGTGATTATAAAAAAACATATAAGAAATTGCTTTATTTTGGCAATAATTGTCCTTGCAAACGCTGGCTGTTTATCAACCGGCGTTTCTTCTCTTATCGCTCATATAAGGGAAAATCCCGCGTCCGGAGTCATTCTCGATGTGCCTTTTGTCGAACAAAAAAAAGAATTCTGCGGCCCGGCCGCGCTCTCCTCAGTATTTGCTTTTTGGCAAAGGCCTGTAACTCAAGAGAAAATTGCCGAAGATATTTTCAAGCCTGAACTCTGCGGGGTTTTAAACATTGACCTCGAAAAATACGCGAGAGATAATGGTTTTTGGGCCAAAGGCTATGAAACGGATTTTGAAGATTTAAAGAGTCATCTGCTTAAAGGTATTCCGGTTATTGTTATGGAAAAGCTTCACCCGTTTATTTTAAACCGCAATCATTATACGGTCATTACCGGTTTTTCCGATAAACACAGGGCTATTATCGAACATACCGGCTCCAGGGAGTCGGTGATCAGGTCTTACCGGGGGTTCAAGCGCAACTGGTATGCCGGCGGCGGCTGGATGCTCAAAGTGGTGCCTTTTGATAAAGCAGGAGATATCCAAAACAAGGAAGACAATATTGAATTGGGCACTGTGCTTGAAAAGCATGATTTTTTCGATGCTGCCTTGAAAAGATATAATGCCGCATTAAATCAGGATCCTGAAAGTTATATAGCTTTGTTCAATATAGGCAATATACATATGCGCCGCCAGGATTGGAAACAGGCGGGATCAGCTTACAAGCAATGTATCGCGCTGAATAAAACTTTTGCCGATGCTTATAATAATCTTGCCTATTTATATCTGAAAACAGGCAAATATAAGCAGGCCCATGAATATGTTGACAGGGCATTGAGTTTGGGTTCAAGCAGGAGGTTTTATTATCTGGATACCAAAGCACAGATATTCCTTTCCCAAAGAAAGATCCCTGAGGCACTACATTTAATCAAGCAGGCCAAACTTAGTCAGCAACATGTTCCGGAACAAATAGTTATAGATTTTAATGAGTTCTGGCTTGAAAAGATCCCCGGAACCAGGAACTTTTTAAGCGGCGAATAATCGTCAACCGGCTAAAAAATCCCGCCAAATGCCTCAGATTATAAAAGGCTTGACGTAACCTGAATAATTTGATATCATTAAATATTCCTGAATTATATTATATAGAGAGGTGGAACTATGATTAAACGCTATACCCGCCAAGAAATGGGGCAAATCTGGGAAGAACAGACCAAATGGCAGAAAATGCTTGATGTTGAGATTGCGGTTTGTGAAGCCTGGACACAATTAGGCAAAATGCCTAAATCATCATTGGAGCATATAAAAAAGCGCGCTAAGTTTGATTTAAAGCGTATAAAAGAAATTGAGAAAAAAACAAAACATGATATTATTTCTTTCCTTACAAGTGTCGCGGAAAATGTAGGGGAAGATTCGCGCTTTATCCATATGGGGCTGACGTCTAATGATGCGATTGACACAGGAGCAGCATTACAGCTCAAAGATGCCTCAGATATACTTATTGACGACTTGAAAATGCTTTTGAAAGTATTGAAAAAAAAGGCAAAAAAATATAAATATGCTGCTATGGCAGGACGTTCGCATAATGTGCATGCTGAACCGACTACTTTCGGCCTGAAAATGGCGCTCTGGTATGAGGAAACTAAACGTAACCTTAAAAGACTTTGTGAGGCAAAGGAAAGTGTTTGTGTGGGCAAGCTTTCAGGCGCTGTGGGGACATACTCCAATATTGACCCCAGAGTTGAAAAGAAAGTGCTTAAGAAATTAAAACTTGGGCTTGAGCCGGTAGCTTCTCAGATTGTTCAGCGCGATCGCCACGCGCAATACTTAACGACTCTGGCAATAATCGGATCGAGTCTGGAAAAATTTACTACAGAGATCAGAAACCTGCAGCATACAGAGATACTTGAGGTTGAGGAGTTTTTCTCCAAAGGGCAAAAGGGATCATCCGCGATGCCGCATAAGCGTAATCCAATAATCTGTGAGAGGATATCGGGGTTAGCCAGGATTTTGCGCGGAAACGCCCTGGCGGCAATGGAGAACATATCTCTTTGGCACGAAAGGGATATTTCACATTCTTCTGTTGAGAGAATAATTCTGCCGGATTCAACAATTCTGCTTGATTATATGCTTAGCCTTTCCGTAGAGCTTATAGATAAGCTGATCGTTTATCCGAAAACCATGTTAAATAATATGGATAAAACAAAGGGGCTCATGTTTTCGCAGAGGCTTTTAATCGCTCTTGTGGAAAAAGGACTTAGCAGGGAACAGGCCTACCATATTGTGCAAAGGAACGCGCTGAAAGTCTGGAAGGAAGGCGCTGATTTCAAGACATTGCTTTTAAACGACAGCGGCCTTAAAAATGTGCTCTCTAAAAAAGAAATCGAAAGATGTTTTGATCTGAAATATGTATTGAGAAATATTGAGGTTATTTTTAAGCGAATAAATATCTAACTCCGCAAATTGCCACAGATTAGAATAAGCAGGATTAGCACAGATATCTGCGATGATCTGTTGTCTTCATTTTTAATTAGATGCGTTTATTATCTGTGCTAATCTGTGAAATTGTGAGAATAATTTAAAAATATGCTTTGGAGAATAGAAGTAAAAAATAAATCTTCGGTAAAAGATCCTGTCGGAGAAGCGATCAAACGTGATATTAGCGACTTAGGTATTAATAGCGTCAAAGACGTTAAAATGGTACAGGTTTATATCATCGAAGGAAAGCTTTCCAGAGCGCGGGTCAAGAAAATCGCTGATGAGCTGCTGGCTGACCTTATTATTCAGAAGAGCCGCTGCGGCCTGCTGGAAGACAAGAAATTCGCCAGTCTCCCTAAAAAAGATCGGCATATCATCGAAATCGCCTATAATCCGGGAGTTATGGATCCCTGGCAGGAAAGTACCCGCAAAGGGATAAGGGATTTAGGTATTAAGGATATCGCGGATGTTACTACCGGACGCCGGTATATTATTAAAGGTAAACTCAGCAAAGCCCATCTCAGCCTGATCAGCGAAAAACTGCTTTATAACAAAGTTATCCAGCATGTGGTTCAGATCAGGAATTTAAAAAAAACTCTTCAGGCACATAAAGAGATAAATTATGAGTTTAAAAAAGTAGAAATAGACCTGTTGGGCAGTTCCGATAAACAGCTTATCCAAATAAGTAAACAATTATGCCTTTCCTTAACCTTAAAGGAAATGCTCACCATAAAAAAATATTTTACTCACCTTTTACGCAATCCCACTGATTGCGAACTCGAAACTCTTGCCCAAACCTGGTCAGAGCATTGTGGACACAAAACTATGCGCGGTGATATTAATTATACCGATAACTCACAAAAAGGCAAAGGCAAATCCCGGAAAATCAAAAATCTTCTTAAAACCACAATTATGAATGCCACCAAAAAACTGAATAAACCCTGGTGTGTTTCGGTTTTTAAGGATAATGCCGGCATTATAAAGTTTAATAAGGATTATGATATCTGCTTTAAAGTTGAAACGCATAATCATCCTTCAGCGCTTGATCCTTACGGCGGAGCCGGTACCGGAATAGGCGGCGTGATCCGCGATGTTCTTGGCGTAGGCCTGGGCGCGAAACCAATATTAAATACTGATGTGTTTTGTTTTGGAATGCCTGATATGAAAAGAGAAAAGGTACCGCGGGGAGTGCTGCACCCGAAAAGAATAATGAAAGGGGTCGTATCGGGCGTGAGAGATTATGGAAACAGAATGGGGATCCCTACATCAAACGGAGCGGTTATTTTTGATGAGCGTTATATGGGTAATCCTGTTATATATTGCGGCACGGCAGGTATTATGCCCAGGGAGTTTGCTTTCAAAAAAGCAAATCCGGGAGAATATATTGTTGCTTTGGGAGGAAGAACCGGCCGTGACGGTATCCACGGGGCGACGTTCTCCTCCATTGAGCTTACCCATGAATCTGAGGAAATATCAAGCGGCGCAGTTCAGATCGGCAACCCGATAACGGAAAAGAAAGTACTGGATACTTTACTGCAGGCCCGTGACGAAAAACTTTATACTGCTGTGACAGATTGCGGCGCGGGCGGTTTTTCCAGCGCGGTCGGAGAGATGGGAGCAGAAACAGGCGCACGTGTCGATCTTGACAAGGCATTATTGAAGTACAAGGGATTAAGCTATACGGAGATCTGGATATCTGAAGCGCAGGAGCGCATGGTTGTATCGGTCCCTCAGGAAAAGCTGAAACGCCTGCTTGAACTTTTTGAAAAAGAGAATGTGGAAGCTGCTGTGATCGGGGAATTTACGGACACAAAAAGACTGGAGATTTTCTCAAGCGGAGTTTGTGTTTGCGACCTGGATATGAAATTCCTGCATGAGGGATTACCCGATTCTGCCCGTAAGGCTGTATGGCAGCCTCCGGTTATTAAAGAAAGCAAACTCAAAGGTACAAAAGATCTCAACAAGGAATTGTTAAAAGTTCTTGGGGATCTGAATATATGCTCAAAAGAGTGGATTATCCGCCAGTATGACCATGAAGTGCAGGGAATGAGCGTTTTAAAACCGTTATCAGGAGCTGAAAACGACGGGCCTCAGGATGCGGCGGTAATAAAACCTCTGGCTGATTCTAATAAAGGGATCGCGATTTCCTGCGGAATTAATTCACGTTACTCTGATATTGATCCTTACTGGATGGCCGCATCAGTTGTTGATGAAGCCCTGCGGCAGATAATCAGCGTAGGAGGAACTCTAAAACAAATAGCGGTTCTGGATAATTTTAGCTGGGCAAATACCGCTAAACCTAAGGTGCTGGGTGAATTGGTGCGCGCGTGTTTGGGCGCGCGGGAGGCGTCTTTGGCTTATGAGGTGCCGTTCATTTCCGGTAAAGACAGCTTGAATAACGAGTACAATATCGGCAAAAAAACAATTGCTATCCCCGCAACACTTTTAATTTCCGCCATGGGCGTAATTGATGATGTGGAAAAAGTAGTATCAAGTGATTTAAAGGCCGCGGGTAATCTGATCTACTGTATCGGCACGACCGCAAATGAAATGGGCGGAAGCAGTTATTTTACGATGAATAATTACAAAAGCGGTAATGTTCCGAAAGTTAATTTTAAAAGAAACCGCAGGACTTTCGAACGGTTAAGCCAATGCGTCAAGAAAAGGCTTATCCGTTCATGTCATGATATATCTGATGGGGGCTTAGGGGTAACACTGGCTGAAATGGCTTTTTCAGGGAATGTGGGGATGAATGTTTCTCTGCCTGAGGTTAAACACCGGATCAATAAAAATGAGCTGAGAGACGATATCATTTTATTTTCAGAATCAAATGGCCGTTTTGTCGTGGAGATCGAAAAAAATAAAAAGAAGGAATTTGAAAAGATTTTGGAAGGAGTTTCTTTCTCCCTCATTGGCCGCACAGTACAGGAAGCGCATCTGAGAGTGACCGGTATTGATAATTCCATAGTATTAAACTGCGGCCTGGCGAGTTTAAAACAAGCATGGCAGAGCCCGCTGAAATGGTGAAGGTTTATAAACTATAACCTAAGAATATAAATTATTTGAAAAATAAGTGAATATTAACGCTTTTATCCCATTCATGTTAGGCTTGTTTACCCTGAGTTCAGGGGCCTATATATTGATTAAAGTCAAAAGATCGTACCTCAGCCGTCCGTATTTCATTTCTTCACTGGTGATATCCTTTTATCTTTTTATGCATTTCGGCCTGGTACAGTTCGGCGGCAATGACAGGATATTTTTGCCGTGGCTGAAGGTATGTTTGGGCGCTATGAGTTTTGTTGGGCCTGCCTTGATAAATCTACTGTTATCTATGCGCAGGGTAAAAACAGGACTGATCAAAGTGATCTTGTTTATTTCTTCAATGCTTTCGGTGTCGGTGTTTTATTTTCTGCTGCATGATTATAAATTGGAGGTCAATAGCTTTGCCTGGGGCAGTACTTTGAGCATAAATAACTTCGCTTATTTTCTGTTTTTTATAAACATAGTTTTGTTCCTGCCTCTGGCTGTGATTGTTTTTCTAGTGCAAAAGTCATCTGTGGATACATCGATACTTGCTAAAAGGCAGATAAATTTTATTGTTTTGAGCGTTTGCGTTATTTGCGTATCATTAGGCGTGAATTTTCTATCAGGTTTCGGATTCAATGTCTATCTTTTCGGTTCTCCGCTGCTGTGCGCTGCTTTTATCTGCATGCCTTATTCTATTACGCGTTATAGGTCTTTAGAGCTGGACTTGATCGTAAATAAGACAATATTGTCGTTACTGTTTGTCGGGCCCTTGCTTGTTTTGCATATTCTGATAAGCGCTTTTTTCCTGGAGATGCTCGGTTATTTGTTCGCGACAACGTTTTCGCTGCTCCTGGTGGTTTCCATGCTCCTTTTTACGCCGTATAAGAAATTGGTGCAAAAATCAGTGGAAAGACTGATCTACCGGGGCAAGTATGATTATCAAAAAGTATTGAGCGAGCTTTGCCAGGGGCTTAACGCGATACTTGATTTTGAGCAGCTGTTTAATCGTATTATCCATATTATAGTTCAGACACTTGATGTGGAAGAGATGGCGATTTTTTTAAAAGATGACACTGCCAATGCTTTCTGTTTAAAGGCAAGTTACGGCATAAATCAAGATCTGCATAAAGACTTCACCTTAAGCGTTGATGAGGCTATCATTAAGAGGATGAAAAAAGAAGCAAAGATATTGATTAAGGAAGAACTGCGCCAATTTGAGGATATCGAAAATGTTGAACGGGAATTTAAAAAAATATCAATTTTGGGAGCGGAGCTGGTTGCCCCTTTGTTTTTCAGGGATCGTCTGCTGGGGGTTATAGTATTGAGCCGGAAAAAGACGGGGAATATTTATAACCAGGGTGATATTGATGTCCTGAATAAATTAGCGATTGAAGCGGCCAAGGCGATTGAACATGCCAGGTTATACAGCGAAGCAATCGTCGATAATACTACCAAATTATTTAATCAGAACTATTTTCTTATGCGCTTAAGAGAAGAAATAGCTCGCTCAAAGCGTTATGGACACCCGATATCCTTAATGTTTCTTGACGTGGACACTTCCGGTGAACAGCAAAATAGGGTTGATCCCCGGATGCAGGAGTTATTGCTTAAGGGATTGGGATTGCTTTTAAAGGCTAAAGTGAGGAATGTTGATATCCTCGCGCTTTATAAAAAGCAGCAATTTGCGATTATTCTGCCGGAAACGGCCCAGTCTAAAGAAGGCGGTGAGAAGGAAAAAGCAAATCAGCATTATAAGGATACAGTGCTTGTGGCAGAGCGTTTATGCAAAAGCGTTGAAAATTTCAAAAATAAATATAAAGAGAAGACGATAACAGTGAATTTCAATATGGGTGCTGCCTGTTTTGACGGGGCTTATAAGCTTCTTACGGAAGAGATGTTTATAGATTGCGCTCAAAAGGCGCTTGCGCGGGCAAGGGAAGAAGGAACTAATAAAATAGTTTGTTTTAGCGAGGTGAAATGAGCAATATTAAAGTTTTAATATTAAGGGCCGCGGGAACTAATTGTGATCAGGAAACAAGAGCGGCTTTTGAACTGCTTAAGACAGAAGTAAAAATGGTCCATGTAAACGATCTAATTTATGGCAAAGACAAGATTTATAATTATCAGATAGTTGTAATCCCCGGCGGGTTTACTTACGGCGATGATATCGCCGCCGGAAGGATTCTTGCCAATGAGCTGAAGATGAAATTGAAGGCAGAGCTGGAGCGTTTTCTTAAGAAGAACGGATTGATGATAGGTATCTG